>JAZNUZ010000060.1:0-10823 GCA_045592605.1 Acutalibacteraceae bacterium | reverse complement strand
ATTATATAATTTTACTATGGTTTGCCGTCAACATATTGTTGCTAACGGCATACCAATTTGTATTATAGTTTGTTTTTATATAGTTGGTATTATTTGTATCAGTGTTGTTGGATTTATGAGAATGCGTAAAGTTGATGTATGCTAAAACTTTTACACAGCGAGCGAAAGGGATGAAAGCATGAAAATTGTTTTATCTAACTATACAAAAATATTGTCACGCACTAGCGTTTTAGATGATATATGTTTAGAGTTGGAAAGCGGTAAGATATATGGGTTTGTAGGAAAAAATGGGTGCGGTAAAACGATGTTAATGCGTGCCATTTGTGGACTTATAGTCCCCACGTCCGGCGAAATTATTATCGATGGCAAACGTCTGGGCCAAGACATTTCTTTCCCACCTAGCGTTGGTGCGCTTATCGAAAACCCCGGATTTATATCAGGGTACACGGGCTATAAAAATTTAAAATATTTATCACAAATACAGGGACAAATTTCGGACAAAGAAATTTGTGATGTTTTAGAAAGCGTTGGACTGGACCCTAAAGATAAAAGAACGTATCGAAAATATTCTCTAGGGATGAGACAGAAACTAGGCATTGCGGGTGCAATTATTGGAAAACCCCAATTAATTATTTTGGATGAACCTTTTAATGGTTTGGATGAAGAAACACATCAAAGAATCCACGAATTAATTTTAGATTTAAAAACTTCCGAACGCATTATTATTTTATCATGTCACGATAGAGAAGAAATTGAAAAACTGAGCGACTCGATCGCAGAAATCAAACAGGGTAAGATTGTATGCATTACACACAAAGCGGAGAGTAATAATGAAGACAAGAACCAATAGCAAAAAAACTTTAATAATTTTTATTATTGCTTTATTGGTGGCTATGTATGTTTTTGCAGTATATAGTGTCAACGCAAAATACAAACCAGCCAAGCAGGAAATTTATGAATTCGGTGAGCCGTTTGAAATAGATTCGGTACAAATGGAGATGACGAAGGCTATTATCATACGGGAAAATGAAATGCCAGACAATGAAGCGTTTAATGAAGCAATAAAACATTTATTAGACTTTAGGGAGACGAAGATACCTTATTTAATATTAATCGAAATGGATGTAATCAACACGAGCGAAACGGATACGCGAGTTGATTTGACAAATTTGCATTTAGAATCGGGAGCGTTTTCTTTACAACCTTATTATGAACTGATGGTATATTATAATCAGTGTGGTATGTATGTACACTTAAAACCCGGAGAAAGCAAAACATTGAAGTTACCTGTGCCAATATTAAAAATATATTTTCCAGAAAAAGCTTGGCGTTATATAGAGAATAGGGAATTTTCGCTAGTGTTTTCCTTATACCCTAAAAAACAAATCGCCAAAATCAATTTTTCATAATTTATACGTTACGTTTATAGCCGGTTCAGTTTTGAAGGTGCGATATACAAGAATTTAAAGCGAACGGATGCCGTTCGCTTATTTTTTTAAATTGGGTGGGAAAAATGAAAAAAGCAATACTGTTTCTATTAATAATTTCAATAATTTTTCTTTTTGTTTCGTGCAAAAACGCAGAAGAAAAAGAAAACCGGTCAGACATTTCGCAGTCTTCGGATTCAAGTACTGGCGAGAGCCGACCTGCAAGTGGCGGTATAATTCCTGACAGCCATGTTTTTACAGGCGAAATTTTATCGGTAGAAAAGGGAATGATATTAGTATCACCCGATGAGCTGAATAGCGCCATTTCACCGCAGGTTTTTGTAAATGTTTCGCAGTTCAGCGATATTGAATTTAAAAAAGGTGAGAGAGTGCGCGTTGTATTTAACGGACAGGTTGCACAGAGCTACCCACCTCAGATACTTGGTGTAATATCTATAACTAAGGAGTAAAGTATGATAGCAAATTACCATACACACACCATTCGCTGTAATCACGCCGTAGGCACAGACCGCGAATATGTGAAGAAAGCAATAGAGCTCGGCTTTACTGAACTCGGGTTTGCCGACCATTTGCCGCAACTCTATCCTGATGGCTATGTACATCACTATCAGATGTTGCTTGAACAAATACCCGATTATTTCGAGAGTATTTTATCACTCAAGGAAGAGTTTAAGGACAAAATAAAAATTTTCGTTGGATTTGAAGCAGAATATTTTCCCGAAATCACGGAAAGAACGGTGGAGTACCTTAAAAAATTTCCACTTGATTACCTGATTCTCGGTCAGCATCTGCTTGATGAATATAATGGCACCTATTCTTCACGTGAAACCGATAATCCTACCGACCTTAAAAGATATGTTGACAGTGCTATCAAGGGAATTGAAACAGGCTTTTTTAGTTTGATGGCACATCCTGATTTAATCAACTATACGCCCGATGATGAGAACTATTATAATGAGATGAAACGGCTATGCCTTGCGGCAAAGGAAAAAAACATACCGCTTGAGTGTAATATGTTGGGAGCAGGAAACGGCACATATTACCGCCGCAACTACCCAAGCGAAAGATTTTTTAAAATTGTCGCGGAAGTGGGCAATGAAGTTATAATTTCCTGTGATGCGCACGACCCCGAGATGCTTGAAAACAAAAGGGCATATGAATTTTGTTTTGATTTATTACAAAAATGCGGTATTACGCCAATACAAAAATTGAAACTAATAAAACCGTAATAAAAACACCACAATGCTTTTTGCATTGTGGTGTTAAATTTATTTATTAAGGGTAGGATTTTCTGTTCTGCACATAATATAATCCATACTTACATTATAGAAGTCAGCAAGGCGAATAAGTGTATCGGTTGGTGGCACGCGTTCGCCGTTTTCGAATTTTGATAATAAAGATTGTTCAATTCCAGTTGCCATTTGAACGGCAATTTGGGTTAAACCTTTGTTATCTCGTAATTTCTTAAGATTATTAATCATAACTATCACCTATATGACAGTATGGCATTTTTTCGGTTGACAATTATGACAAGTTGTCATATAATAATGGAAATTTATATGAGTTGGTGATTAATTATGATTAAACGAATTGTGGTTGCAGGGTGTCGAGATTATAATAATTATGAAGAAGCAGAAGAATATATAGATATATGTATTAGCGAAATACGAAAAAAATACTCTTTGATTTTTGTTTCGGGCGGTTGCAGCGGCGCAGATTTGTTAGGTGAAAAATATGCAGAGAAAAATGGTTTTAAAACAGAAAGATATCTTGCCGACTGGAAAAGGTACAGCAGGGCGGCGGGTCCGCTCAGAAACGAAGAAATGGCAAAAGCGGCGGACTACATTATTTGTTTTTGGGATGGACAAAGCCGTGGAACAAAATCAATGATTAACCTTGCGAAGAAGCACAACAAGCCTTTAAGAGTAAAGAAGATATAAAAGCACCCGACTAAAAAGTCGGGTGCTTTTATATCATAACAAACAGAACGACACATAGGTCGTTCTCTACGGGTTCCAAATTAAATATGCGTTGGCGTTTTTGCGTACACAAAGTCACAAAACAACAACAGCTCAGTCCGCAATCGTAATTTTCCAATCGGTTCCGCCGTCTGCTTTGTAGGTTCATTTGCCCACCGTTTTCTCATTAATCAATATCTTTTCCGCAGCAGCGTTTATATTTTTTACCGCTACCGCAAGGGCAGAGAGCGTTTTTGCTGACAACACCTTTTCCGCGGACTGTCTGCGGTGTGTTATCGCCCGTTCCGGTTTCTTCGGCAACTTTTTCGCGTTTAATCGGAGTCTTTTCTTCAATCACTACCGACAGAACGAGTTTTGCCGTTTGCTCTCTGATATTATCGGTCATAGCCGAGAACATATCATAACTCTCATTTCGGTATGCGACAACGGGGTCGTGTTGACCGTAGGCGCGAAGGCCGATACCGCGGCGGAGTTCATCCATAGCATCAATGTGGTCCATCCAGTTGGTGTCAACCGTTCTGAGAAGAACAAATCGTTCCATATCGTGAATAATATTTTCACCGAACTGTTTAATCCTTGCATCGTACTTTTCACGGGCAAGTTCTTTAAGCGTTTCGGCAATTTCTTCAGCGCTGGTATTTGCCAGTTCTTCGGTTGTAAAACGCAGGTCACTCTTACCTGTCAACCAACCGAAAGTATATTGGCGAAGTCCTTCAATGTTCCAGTTATCATGTACAGTATCATCTGCAAGATATAAAGAGACGGCATTATCGATGGTGGAATTAATCATAGAGAAGATATTTTCTGTAATATCGCCACCATCAAGTACCTTGTTACGCTCTTTATAAATGAGTTCGCGTTGCTTGGTCATAACATCATCATAGTCGAGAACGTTTTTACGGGTGGCAAAGTTTCTGCCTTCAACGCGTTGTTGCGCATTCTCTATTGCGCCCGACATAAGACCCATCTGCAAAGGCATATCTTCAGGAACATTAAGGGTAGTCATAATATTCTGTACTCTGTCACCGCCGAAGATTCGCATAAGGTCATCTTCCAAAGATATATAGAACTGGGTGTTACCGGGGTCACCCTGTCGACCTGCACGACCGCGCAACTGGTTATCAATTCTGCGCGATTCGTGGCGCTCAGTACCTATAATATATAGTCCGCCGGCATTACGTACCTTTTCGGCTTCGGGGGCTATTTCTTTTTTGAATTTGTCGAGATAATCAAGGAAACGCTTACGTGCGTTTATTATATCGGTATTATCTGTTTCACCAAAGCCTGTGGCTTCAGAGATAAGCTCTTCGCTAAGGCCTTCGCGGCGAAGCTCGGCTTTAGCAAGATATTCGGCATTACCGCCGAGCATAATATCGGTACCACGACCCGCCATATTAGTGGCAATAGTTACAGCACCGAATTTTCCCGCCTGGGCGATAATTTCGGCTTCCTTTTCGTGATGTTTAGCATTAAGTACGTTGTGGCTTACGCCCCGGCGGTGTAGTAGCGCACTCAAAAGTTCTGATTTTTCAATGGTTACAGTACCCACAAGTACAGGCTGCCCTTTTTTATTACACTCGGCAATTTTTTCAATAACCGCCGCATATTTTGCGCGTTCGGTTTTATAAACGACATCGTTTTCATCAACACGCGCAAGTGGTTTATTGGTGGGTATTTCAACAACATCGAGTTTGTAAATTTCGCGGAATTCCTGTTCTTCGGTGAGCGCGGTACCTGTCATACCCGAAAGCTTCGAGTAGAGTCGGAAAAAGTTCTGGAATGTAATGGTGGCTAAAGTTTTAGATTCGTTAGCAACCGTTACACCTTCCTTGGCTTCAATGGCTTGGTGCAGACCTTCATTATAGCGTCTGCCAAACATAAGGCGGCCTGTGAACTCATCAACTATGATAACTTCGCCATCTTTTACAACGTAATCCACATCGCGCTTCATAATACCGTGTGCACGGATGGCTTGGTTTACGTGGTGGGATATGGTTATGTTTTCGGCATCGTTAAGGTTTTCAATGCCGAAATACTGTTCTGCACGTTTTACACCCTGCGGGGTGAGAGTACAGGTCTTTGCCTTTTCATCAACAACATAGTCGCCATCAAAATGCTGTTGTTCGTCGGTGGCTTTATTGTCGGTTTCTACGACCTTAACCATTTTAAGTGATTTAGCAAAACTGTTTGCCTTAGTATAAAGGTCGGTAGATTTATCACCCTTACCCGAAATAATAAGCGGTGTTCTGGCTTCATCGATTAAAATTGAGTCAACTTCATCGACAATGGCAAAATTGTGACCGCGTTGTACCCTGTGTTCGCGGTATACAACCATATTATCACGAAGATAATCGAATCCAAGTTCGTTATTGGTGCAGTAGGTAATATCGGCGTTATAGGCATCCTGTTTTTCTTCGTGCGACATACCGTGTACAATAAGACCGACCGAAAGACCTAAAAAGCGGTAGAGTTTGCCCATCCATTCAGAGTCGCGGCGCGCAAGATAGTCGTTAACCGTTACTATGTGTACGCCCTTTCCCGACAATGCGTTAAGATAAGCGGGGAGAGTGGCAACCAAGGTTTTACCTTCACCGGTTTTCATTTCGGCAATTCTTCCTTGGTGCAGAATAATTCCGCCGAGAATCTGAACGGGGAAGTGCTTCATACCGAGCACACGGTATGCGGCTTCGCGGCATACCGCAAAGGCTTCGGGTAATATATCATCAAGAGTTTCACCCGACTCTAACCGTTTGCGAAAAACGGCGGTTTTACCCTTTAATTCTTCATCGGAAAGTTTTTGTGTTTCACTTTCCAACTCTAAAACCTTTAATTGCAGCGGCATTATTCGTTTTATTTCTTTTTCACTGTAACTTTTAAATATTTTACTTAATAAACCCATTTTGTATACCTTCTTAAGAGATTAAAATTATTATATCATACAGCAGTACAAAAATAAAGTCATAAAAGGTAAAATCCATCTTCGCAGTATATGCCATCGGATGTGAAAATCTCGCCATCAAGCGTTACAAATATGGCTTCTACATCCGACCGGGAATTTATAAATTTTAGCGCATCAGTCAGACCTAAAGTTATACAACAGGTTGACATAATATCGGCTTTCGTACCACTGGAACAAATAACGGTGGCAGAAAGCAAATCGGTATCAACAGGATAACCGGTTTTAGAATTTAGAATATGATGATACCTTTTGTTGTTCACAGTAAATGCGCGTTCATAGGTGCCCGAAGTCACGACAGACGTGTTTTTAACCTTTAGTCGAGCAACAATTCCTTCACCTTTAGGGTCTTTTATACCTACAGTCGAGTAGTCGTCACCGAAAACCACAACATTACCGCCAAAGTTGAGTGTGGCGGCGGCAACACCGTTTTCTTTCAGTCGGTCGCGTACCTTGTCGGCTATATATCCCTTTGCCACGGCGCCCAGATTAATTTTCGTGCCGCCTGTAGTAACTGTATTGCCGTCAATTTTTATTTTTTCATAGCCCGATTGTTTTACTGCACTCTCTAAAACGTTGCTGTCGGGTATTATTTTGTTCTCAAAATCCCAAAGCTCACTAACCGCCCCCAGCGAAATATCAAATTTTCCATCGGTCAGTCGGCAATATTCGAGAGCTTCTCGTAAAGCAAATACCACATCATCACTGACCAGGAGTGTTCCGTTTTGGTTGAGCCGAGAAATCTCACTACTGCTATCTGTATGCGAAAACAACGCCTCGTACTTACGGGCGGTATTCATCGCATCATCTAAAACCTTCTTATCAGCGGCGGCTTTAATATTAACCACCGTATCCATCATAAATGCGGTGGCAGACTGTTCACTTTTTACGGTGCAACCCGACAAAACAAGCGCCAGACACACCGTACTTAATAAAATTTTAAACATATTAAAAGTATAACATTGTTTTAACACCTTGTAAAGAAAAGAAATTTGTGTTAATATTGTATTTGGTGGATTGTATGAGAAAATTTAAAGAAATAATTATTTTCATATCTGTCATAGCGGTAATGCTTATAGGAGTGTTTGTGTTTAAAGGTACAAATGATGCCAAAACGGTTAAAATAAGTATAGATGGCGAAGAAATATACACCTTGCCGTTATATGTTGAGCGCGAAATCAAATTAGAACACAACACGGTTATAATAAAAGATAACAAGGTGTGGGTAGACTGGGCGGACTGCAAAAATCAGGTTTGCGTAAACACACCTGCCGTAGATTCTTCGGGCGGTGCGATAATTTGTCTGCCAAACAAAGTGTCGATTGAGGTAACGGGAAATGAAAACTAAACAACTGACCGTTTTGTCGCTGTCATCTGTAATGGCACTTATGTTGTCTTTTGTTGAATCGGTGGTCGGCATTAATTGGTTTTTGCCCGGAATAAAAATAGGTCTTGCAAATGCGGTGCCGCTTTTATTTATCGCAGTAGGGAAATACCGCTCGGCGTTTATAATAAATATTTTAAGAATTCTTTTAATGTCTCTTTTTTTTGGAAATCCCGTATATCTGCTCTACTCTCTGGTGGGTGGATTGCTTTCTTGGGGTGCTATGTGCCTATCCGCTAAATTTTTCAAATTTTCACCCTTTGGTATTAGTTTTATAGGCGGAATTTTCCACAATATAGGGCAGTTGATTGTAGCGGCAGCGGTTTTCGGCAGTTTGACAGTTTTAAGTTATTTGCCTTACCTTGTAATTGCGGGTGCGGTCTGCGGAGCGGCTCTCGGTATTGCAGTAGCAGCAATATTAAAAAATAAAAACATAAGAAATTTCTTTTTAAACACAAAGGAGCAATAATATGTGCGGCTTTATCGGTTTTACAAACTATATTAAGGATGATGGCAGTGTGCTTGGCGGTATGATGGATAAAATCATTCACCGCGGACCTGACTCACAGGGTAAATATGTTGATGAAAATATTTGTCTTGGTTTCAGAAGACTAAGCATTGTTGACCTTGCCGATGGCGACCAACCTATGTTCAATGAAGATGGCTCGTTGGTGCTCGTATTTAACGGGGAGATATACAACCATACCGAAATAAGAGAAGAACTTGTAAAGCTTGGTCACACATTTAAAACAAGCCATTCCGATAGCGAAGTTTTGCTTCACGGTTATGAAGAGTATGGAAGCGAACTGGTTAAAAAACTCCGCGGTATGTTCGCATTTGTGATTTATAATAAAAACGATGGCACACTTTTCGGTGCACGTGATATGTTCGGTATCAAACCGTTTTATTACACATTCCAAAACGAGTCGTTTGTTTTCGGTAGTGAGATAAAATCGTTTTTATTGCATCCCAAATTCAAAAAAGAACTCAATGAACAGGCGCTTTCGCACTTCTTGTCGTTCCAATATTCACCCACCGAAGAAACATTCTTTAAGGGTGTTTTTAAACTGCCACCCGCACATTATTTTGAGTTTAAGGATGGCAAAATCAGTACAACCCGTTACTTTAAGCCGGATTTCAAGCCAGAAGACGGCTCACTTGATTACTTTTCCGACAAGGTTGATGCCGCCGTTAGAGAGAGTGTAGCGGCACACAAAATTGCCGATGTTGAAGTTGGCTCATTTTTATCAAGCGGCATAGACTCAAGTTATATTTCTGCCGCCGCAAAGGTGGACAAGACCTTTACTGTTGGTTTTGAGAGTCCTGAGGGCAACCGATACAACGAGATAGAATATGCAAAAAAATTCGCCGATACTATCGGCGTTGAAAACATAAGCAAGGTAATAACTCCGGAAGAATATTGGGGCAATTTCGCGCACTTGCAGTATCAGATGGATGAGCCACTTGCCGACCCTGCGGCAATAGCGCTTTACTTTGTATCTAAACTCGCCAGTGAACACGTTAAGGTTGTAATGTCGGGCGAAGGCGCCGATGAACTCTTCGGCGGTTACAGAATTTACCAGGAGCCCATAACATTAACCTATTATGACCGCCTGCCGTTCTCTATTCGCAGAGCAATTAGCAAAACGCTTGAGTTTTTACACGTTCCGCAAAAGTTTGGTGTGAATTATTTAATCCGCCGCGGAAAAACTATTGAAGAAAGATTTATTGGTAACGCTAACATCTTTAGCGTGAAAGAGAGAAATAAGATTTTATTGCGTGATTCGGGCGCGGTTTCTCCGGCTACTTTGTGCAAAAAGTTTTATGATGAAGTTGCCGACCAGGATACCATAACAAAAATGCAGTATCTTGATATAAATATGTGGCTTATGGGAGACATTCTGCTTAAGGCAGATAAAACAAGTATGGCAAACTCGTTGGAACTTCGTGTTCCGTTCCTTGATAAAAAAATTATGGAACTGGCTGAAACTATACCTGTTAAACACAGAGTAAGTGTGAAGACCACAAAATTAGCTCTTCGTGAAGCAGCGGCAAAAACATTACCCAAACTGACTGCCGAAAAGGACAAGCTCGGTTTCCCGGTACCTATTCGTGTGTGGCTAACACAAGATGAGTATTATAATACCGTAAAGGCAGAGTTTACGAGTGAAAATGCCAAAAAATATTTCAATACTGACCGCTTGGTAGCACTTTTAGACCGACACAAATCGGGCAAGGAAGACGTAAGCCGTAAAATCTGGACTGTATATACTTTCCTTGTATGGTACAGAGAGTATTTTGCAGATTAGTAATAATAAAAATTTCCCCGTTGGTTATACTAAGGCCAAGGGGGGATTTTTTATGGACAAAAAATCAGTTTCAAGTTTTGCAAAAGGAACACTCACAGGTATGGTTGCAGGTGCTATGCTGCTGGGTGTCGGCAAAATGGTTATGGATAACAATAAAAATATGTCAAAGGGCTCGACCAAGGCGCTCAAAGCCGTTGGCGAGTTTGTAGATGGCGTACAGACAATGTTTAAATAAATAAAATCCACCACTTATATGTGGTGGATTTTTGTTTTAGATATGTAAGATGAAAACCAGCAGGAAGTTTTTCACATACAACGGTTACCTTGTAAGTTATGTGGATACCTTCTTTTTATGAAGAATAAAAAAATTTAAAAAGACCTAAAATATGCTTGACACCGCAACACAACTATGATATAATAATTCCTGCTTGAAAAAGTGAATATGGGAGAATTCCCGAGCGGCCAAAGGGGGCAGACTGTAAATCTGTTGCTTTCAGCTTCGGTGGTTCGAATCCACCTTCTCCCACCAGAAAAAGACCTGATGCAAAGCATCGGGTCTTTTTCAGTTATATTCGCCTTTCGGCGAGTTATATTGCTGCGCAGTTATATTTGGGCTTCGTCCAAGTTATATTCGCTTCGCGAGTTTTGGAGGCGAATATAATATCACTGAAACCATAGGTTTCAATATCACTTTCACGAACTGAAAATATCACTGTGCCGCAAGGCACAATATCACTAAATAAGGAT
>JAZNUZ010000059.1:0-4585 GCA_045592605.1 Acutalibacteraceae bacterium | reverse complement strand
CGTGCCCTGCATAAGTATACAGTTTTCTACTACGGCACCCTTTTCTACCGTAACACCGCGGAAAAGTATACTGTTTTTAACAGTACCTTTTATAATACAACCGTTACCTATAAGCGAGTTTTCGGCTTCGGCGCCTATAGCATATTTTGTCGGCATATCATCACGGGTTTTGGTGTATACGGGGCGGTCAGGATTGAAAAGTTCCTTACGTACATCGCTATCGAGCAGCTTTTTGCTGACGCGTACATACTCATCGGGACTGTCTATAATTTCGGCAAAGCCGGTAACCTTATAGGCATACATTTTTATAGAACTTAATTTCGGAATAAATATATCGCGCGATAAACTTACAGAACTTTTTAAAGTTGCAGATTTAATCCAATCAATAAGTACTTCTCTTTTGAGCACAAAGACATCAAGACTGAAGTCGGCACTATCGTTTTCAAAGCCCGATGATTTAATCTCTGTCACAAAGCCATCTTCATCGGTTGAAAATGCCATAACATCCTTTGCGCTTTCGGGCAGTTTGCCGGTTTTATAAGCAACGGTTACATCGGCGCCCTTTTCCTTATGGCAGCGTATTATATCTTCTATATCAATGTTGCTCACAACATCGCTGTCGCACATAACTACATATTCTTCGGTACTGCGCTCTAAAAAGGTCATAATACCAGCCAGAGCATCAACGTGTCCGCGGAAAATGTTCATACGTGAACTACTATAAGGCGGCAGAATGAATATACCGCCGTTTTTTCGGTCAAGGTCCCACGACTTACCCGAGCCTAAATGGTCCATAAGCGACTGATAATTCTTCTTTGTAATAATACCGACCTTTGAAATACCTGCATTTACAAGGTTAGAGAGAGAAAAGTCGATAAGGCGGTATCTTCCACCGAAGGGAATAGATGCCATAGAACGCTTGGCTGTGAGTTCGGCCATTAATTCATCGTGTACGTTGGCAAAAATTATGCCTAAAGAACTGTTTGTAATCATATCTGTTCGCCGCCTTTCACATTTTCGGTTATCATTTTATTAGCACCGATTTTAGCATCCTTGCCTACTGTCAGGTTGTCACCGACAACCGTAATACCCCAGTTGTCACTGTCGGCCAGAGATTCGGGACTCATACCTATTTCGGCATTTTCTTCAATTACCGCATTTTCGGCTATTATAGAGTATCGTACCTTTGCTCCTTTTTTGATTACGGCACCAGGCATTATAAGTGAGTAATCTACAGTAGCGCCGTTTTCCACCGTAACATTTTCGAAAAGTACAGAATAATCGATATTTCCGTAAATATTACAACCATCAGACACGAGAGAGTTTTCAACGTGCGCGGTGGCAGAAATATACTGCGGCGGCAGACATTGTGTACGAGAGTAGATTTTCCACTTACGGTCGGAAAGATTAAGGTTGATTTTTGGGTTGAGCAAATCAAGGTTTGCATCCCAAAGAGATTCTACCGTTCCGACATCCTTCCAATAGTCATCAAAGCGGTAAACCATAAGCTTTTCATCATTATTTAGCATTGCGGGGATGACGTCTTTACCAAAGTCATTGGAAGAATTTGGATTTTCTTCATCGCGCGTCAGATATTCTCTGAGTTTTTCCCATTTGAACACATAGATACCCATAGAAGCCAGAGTGCTTTTGGGCACCTTTGGTTTTTCTTCAAATTCATAAATAGTGCCATCTTCATTAGCGTTCATAATGCCAAAACGTGACGCTTCATCTATACTTACATTAAGTACAGCAATGGTTGCAGCGGCATCGGTCTTTCGGTGTTGCTCAATCATCAGAGAGTAGTCCATTTTATAAATGTGGTCGCCCGAGAGAATAAGCACATATTCGGGGTTATAACGCTCGATAAAATTCATATTCTGATAAATGGCGTTGGCAGTTCCTTTGTACCAGTCGCCGCCCTTACTTTTCTGATAAGGCGGTAAAACATGAACACCGCGACCAAGGCGGTCAAGGTCCCAAGGTTTTCCGGAGCCTATATAGTCGTTAAGCTCAAGCGGTTGGTACTGGGTAAGTACGCCCACCGTATCAATGCCCGAATTTATACAGTTGGAAAGGGGAAAATCAATAATACGATATTTTCCGCCATAGGGCACTGCAGGTTTGGCTATTTTTTGGGTTAAAACACCTAAACGGCTACCCTGTCCACCTGCCAGGAGCATTGCTACACATTCCACTTTTTTCAAAATTTCCATCTCCCTAGATATATAATATATACAATTACTAAATGTACTTATATATATTATATTTTACCACTACTTTAGACTGTTTTCAATAGATACATTTGTGAAAATTAAAATACGGCAACTATTTTTGCAGTGTCGAATTTGGTAAAATTGCACAAAAAAGCACCGAATTTACTTCGGTGCTCTGCTTTTTAGTCTTTTTTTAGGATTTTTTGTAGAAGTTTTATAAGCATTTTGTAGTTTACAAGAACTGTCGCGACAAGGCAAATAATCTGCCATAACCACCATAAAGGAACTTCAAATAGCATTATAACGGTCTGTACAATCATAATACCTGAGTTTATAAGCACATAAACTGAAGAAAAATCAATATCCTTTTCTTTTCGCTTAATATCTATAGCACGTGCCGCATAAACCACAAAATAACTGATGCAGGTGGCTATTGCCGCACCTTGTGCGCTAAAGTATAAAATCAGGATGCCGTTGAGTATAAGGTTTATAACCGCCCCCGCAACCGTTGTCACAAGGGTTGCAATATTCCGTTTACCTGCTAAATAAATGTTACCCATAAACACAACGAAACAGGAAAAAACGGTGGCAAAAATAAGTACGGGGATATATTGCCACGAGTCATAATAACTTTCTGCCAGTAGGATTTTTGTAATTAGTTTCGAAGAAAAGATAAGTACCGAGCCGACCACAAAAATCGCGCCCTGGAAGGACTTAAAAATATCGGAATAAAATTCATTTTTATTAGAACTTTTATTTTCACTTACCGCCGAAATCTGCCACGCATCAAGAAAAATAGCCGAAGCCAAGGTAAGAATAGTAGGTATCTTGTATGCCGCGGCATAAAGACCGTTGGTGGCGCTGCCTATCATATATTTTACAAAATATCTGTCTGATACGTTAACCACCCACCAGAGAAGTGACGTTGGCATAAGCGGCAGAGAAAAGGAAATCATCTGTCGGCATATTTTAAAGTTAAGACCTTTGAAATCTATATTTTTATATGCGCGACTGCCGAAAACAAGGAAAAGCACAGATAGAAAATCGGCAATAATAATCGCCAACATATATCCCAGAATGCCCATCTTAAGCGGTATTAAGAATATGATTGTAAGAAGACAGGTCATAAAGGTCGAGAAAATACCATCTGCGGCATACAGTTTTGGGCGGTTGTCCGAGCGGACAAAATAACTACATACGTGGCGAAGTGCCGACATAAGTATGTGCAGATAGAAAATCACGATATATTTTTTAAGGTCATCTATCATCATAACAAAGGGGGAAAGCAAAAGCAAAAAGGCAAAGCCGATACCGACCGATAAAAGACCTGTTGTAAACACATCGGACTGCTTGTAATCATCATCAAGACCGAAGCGTATTACGGCATTGGTGATACCAAGAAAGGCTACGGGGATTACAAGACTTGCACTGTTTATTATTATGTCAAGCAGACCGAAATCTGCCGTAGACATTGCTCGGCTATAGAAAAACACCATTATAAACGACAGTATTTTCGAGCCGAAAGTTCCTATGGCAAAAATAGCAGTATTTTTAGCCAAACTTTTATACTTGTTCAATACTTTTTACCTTCTAAAACAAAGAAATTATAAAGGGTATACCGTAGGAAATAAAACTCATAATAGCCGCGGCAATAAAAAGACCGCAGATAATAGCAATTATGGATTTTTTAAATTTTATGCCGAGAAGCGCGGCAAGAAGCGCACCTGTCCAAGCCCCCGTGCCGGGCAAGGGAATACCAACGAAAATCATAAGTCCCCAGAACTCGCCTTTTTCAAGTTTGTCGCGCTTGTCGAGTGTTTTTGCTTCTAATTTGTTGACTATAGGACTAAAAAGGCGTGTGCCTTTCATCCAATTAAAAATCGGTATAATGAGAAGCAGAATAAAGGGTATCGGGAAAAAGTTACCGAAAAGACAAATTAAAAGCGCCTTCCAATATTCAATACCCATAATGGAAGCTACGGGCAATCCGCCGCGAAGTTCAACAATAGGCAACATTGAAACCAAAAAGGCAATTATTTCTCTGGGTAGCGGCAAAGCCTGAAACCAACTTATGATAGCATCCATATAAAAACTCCTTAAAATTACTATACTATAAAAGTATACCATAAATGGAAATTTAATTCAATAAGATTAATAAAATGAAACCCAGAGTTGAACTAACAACTCTGGGTTTGTCTGTTTTAGTTATTTAAAAGTTGTTCAAGGCTTACATTAAATACCTTGGCAAATGCAACTATTTCAATGTCTGTGACAAAACGTTTACCACATTCAATACGCTGTATAGCGTTTTTGTCTATATCAATTCCAACTAATTGCAGTTTGTCCGCAAGTTCTCTTTGAGAAGCGCC
>JAZNUZ010000058.1:0-1516 GCA_045592605.1 Acutalibacteraceae bacterium | reverse complement strand
GAAAAACAAAGAAAAAAAGCCGCAATAAGCGGCTTTTTTGTTATAAAATTATGCAAACAAGACCATTACAACCTTCATTTATAACACGCTCAAGTGTTTCTTGCAATCTCATTCTTGCATCACTTGGCATATGTGATAATTTTGTATGCAAACCTTCGTTTACAAGCTCGTGCAATGATTTTCCAAAAATATTAGAATCCCAAATTTTAACTGGATTTTCTTCAAATTCGCTAAGTAAATACATAATTAAGTCTTCACTTTGCTTTTCACTGCCTACAATAGGACTTACTTCGGTTGTAATGTTTGCCTTCATCATATGAATTGATGGCGCAGAAGCTCTAAGTCTTACACCGTAACGTCCCCCCTGTCGCATTATTTCAGGCTCTTCTAACGACAATTCATCTATAGTTGGCATAACAATACCATAACCCGTTGCTTCTACTTCATCAAGTGCATCTTTGTATCGCATATATTCTTTTTTAATATTTGCAAGTTCGATTAGTGTATCGAGTAGTTCGCTTTCACCATCGATGGTTATACCCGTAGATTCGGCTAAAATCTTATAAAATAGGTTTTTGTTTATACCTATTTTTACATTGGCGAGTCCCCTACCCAAATCAATTGATTTAACCGATGAATCTTCTACGAACTCATTATTAAGTAAATTATTTCCAAATGACTTAACATCACTGATTTTGCTTAATTTTTCACTGTATTGTTTAACAGAGTCAATTAGGTTAGACCTTAACCAATGGTCCGTCGGTAATGAATTTATCCATAAGGGAAAACCTATATCAATTTCTTTTATGGGAAACTCATATAGAATTTTACCTAAAATATTGCGTATATCGCTTTCTGTAAGCTCTAAGCAATTAAGTGGCAAAACGGGTACCGAATATTTTTCGGATAATTCTGAGGCTAAATTTTCTGCCTCCGGCGTTTCGGGATACATACAGTTCAACACAACTACAAACGGTTTATTAATATCCTTTAATTCCTTAACAACTCGCTCTTCTGCCTCTGCATATTCTTCGCGCGGAATATCACTGATACTACCGTCAGTAGTAACAACAAGACCAATGGTGGAGTGTTCATTTATAACTTTTTTTGTGCCGATTTCAGCAGCCATATTAAAAGGAATTGGTTGTGTGTGCCAGGGTGTCATTACCATTCGCGGCTGATCGCCTTCTATGTAACCTAAAGAACTTGGAACTATATAACCCACACAATCTATTAATCTGACATTAAATTTTTCTCCATCATCAATCGTGATTTCAACAGCACTTTCAGGAATGAATTTAGGTTCTGTGGTCATAATTGTTCTACCGGCAGCAGATTGCGGCAATTCATCATTAGCGCGATCTTTTTCGAAGTCACTTTTTATATTCGGTAAAACAAGCTTATCCATAAACTGTTTTATAAATGTCGACTTTCCTGTTCTTACCGGCCCTACAATTCCGATATAAATGTCTCCGCCCGTTCTTTGTGAAATATCTTTATATATGCTTGTTTGTGT
>JAZNUZ010000057.1:0-4155 GCA_045592605.1 Acutalibacteraceae bacterium | reverse complement strand
CTACCGAGCAAGAAATCAAGCACATTTTTAAACTTACAGACCGTAAGCGCGGTATATACCGCTGTCTGTATTGCGAAACGGAAGGAGGACAGTAAAATAGACCTTTTTTGCCTTGACACAAAGGGGTAAAAATGTTATACTGTTTATGTCAAAAATAATCGTTTTCTGTAACTGACGGAATTATAGTGGAGCACCACAAAGGAACAGAAAAATGTAGCTATTTCTACAGCCGACCGTCTGGGCACATTTAATCACCTGTCAGGGTGTTTTAAGTGTGCTCTTTTTTAATTTTTCTGAAATAAAGGAGAAAAGAAAATGAAAAAAATTGGTATCGTTATGGGTAGTGACAGTGACCTTCCCGTTATTAAAAAGGCTACCGCGGTTTTAGATGAACTCGGTATCCCCTATACCGTTAACGTATATTCGGCGCACCGAACACCAAAACAGGCGGGTGAATTTTCTTTGAATGCCCGTAAAAATGGTTATGGCGCTATAATTTGCGCGGCGGGTATGGCGGCGCATTTAGCAGGTGCTATTGCGGCTAATACAACTTTACCCGTTATAGGTATTCCCTGTGCTTCTCAGTATCTTGATGGCATGGATGCTCTGCTCTCCACCGTTCAGATGCCCACAGGTATCCCCGTAGCTACAGTTGCTATAAACGGCGGCGCAAACGCGGCTCTTCTTGCGGCACAGATGTTAGCAGTAGAAGACACAGAAATCGCAAAAAAACTTGACAACAAGCGCGTGTCTGATGCCGAAGCGGTGCTTAAGAAAGATGCCGAGATTATGTCAAGGCTTTAATTTTGTTTAATTTAATTTTTTATAAGGAGAAAAAAATTATGGAAAAGAAACTCGTTTACACAGGAAAAACTAAGGATGTATTTGCACTCGATAACGGCAATTATTTGCTTAAATTTAAGGATGACTGCACCGGTAAAGACGGTGTGTTTGACCGGGGCGAAAACTCTGTTGGCCTTACTATTGATGGTGTAGGTGATGTTAACCTTCGTATGTCAATTTATTTCTTTGAAAAGGTAAATGCCGCAGGTATCAAAACCCACTATGTCAGCGCAGACCTTGAAAATACCACTATGGAAGTTCTTCCCGGTAAAGTTTTCGGTAAGGGACTTGAAGTAATCTGCCGCCATAAAGCAGTAGGTAGTTTCTTCCGCCGCTACAGTGATTATATCGAAGAAGGCGCAGACCTTCCGGCATATGTTGAAATGACATTTAAAAACGATGAAAAGGGCGACCCGCTTGTAACAAAAGACGGTCTTGTAGACCTTAAGGTTATGACCGAAAAACAGTACGATGATATGAAGGAAATGACACAGAAAATCACTCAGATTGTGGCAGATGACCTTAAGGAAAAGGGCCTTGTGCTTTACGATATTAAATTTGAATTTGGTTATGACAAAGATGGCAATGTTATGCTCATCGATGAAATCGCTTCGGGTAATATGCGCGTTTACAAAGATGGCGAATATATCGACCCGATGACTCTTTCTAAACTTTTCTTCGCATAATTTGACATAATAAGGAGCAAACAATGGGTGGTTTTTTCGGAGTAGTAAGCCGACAGGATGCTATATCAGATGTATTTTTCGGTACTGACTACCATTCTCATTTAGGCACACGCCGCGCAGGTATGGCCGCGTACGATAAAAACTTTGGTCTGCAGCGCGAAATTCATAATATTCAGAACTCACCGTTCAGAACAAAATTCGATGATGTTTTTGAAGAAATGCAGGGTACTTCTGCAATCGGTTGCATCAGTGACTATGACCCGCAACCGTTACTTATACACTCAACGCTTGGCACATATGCCATTTGTGTTATAGGTATTATAAATAACTCTGCAGAACTTATATCCGAGCATCTGTCTTTAAGCGGTCACTTTAACGCTATGACTGCGGGTAAGGTAAACTCAACAGAGCTTGTTGCGGCGCTTATAAATCAAAAAGACTCGTTCTGCGAAGGTATTAAATTCGCGCAGAGCAAAATTGAAGGCACCGCTTCGATTCTTATATTAAAGGATGACGGCTCACTTATAGCCGCACGTGACCGACTCGGCAGAATTCCTGTTAATATCGGTAAAAACGATAACGGACACTGTGTTTCGTTTGAATCTTTTGCCTGTTTTAAACTCGATTACGACTTAATTAAAGAACTCGGCCCCGGTGAAATTGTCGAACTCACCCCCGACAGTATTACACAACTGGCAAAGCCCGGTAAAAAAATGAAGATATGTTCATTTTTGTGGAGTTATTACGGCTACCCCACCTCCTCCTACGAAGGCGTAAATGTAGAAATAATGCGTTATCGTAACGGTAAAATTATGGCTGAACACGACAAAACGGTCGGCAGTGCGGATGGCATTGATTATGTCGGCGGAGTTCCGGATTCGGGCACACCACACGCTATCGGCTATGCAGGTGAATCAGGCGTTCCCTTTGCCCGTGCATTTATTAAATACACACCCACCTGGGCGAGAAGCTTCACACCTACCCACCAGACAGAACGTGAGCGCGTTGCAAAGATGAAACAGATACCCGTTCACGAACTCATTACTGATAAAAAATTGCTCTTTGTTGATGATTCTATTGTTCGCGGCACTCAACTTAAAGAAACTGTAGATTTTCTTTACGATAACGGCGCAAAAGAAGTGCATATGCGCTCTGCGTGTCCCCCAATTATGTACGGATGTAAATATCTCGGTTTTTCACGCGCGACTTCAGATATGGAACTGATAGCGCGAAGGACAATCGCCGAACTCGAAGGCGAAGAAGGCCTTAAATATATTGATGAATATATTGATAACAAAACCGAACGCGGACAGAATCTCAGAAACGCTATTTGTAAAAAGCTTAACTTCACTTCCCTGGAATTCCAGTCACTTGAAGGAATAATAAAGGCTATAGGAATTGATGAAGAAAACCTTTGCACATATTGTTGGAACGGAAAGGAATAAAGTTTATGACTATGAAATCTAAATCAGACAGCTATGCCGCTGCAGGTGTTGATATTACCGCAGGATATAAAGCTGTAGAACTTATGAAAAAACATATAAACCGCACTAAGAACGAAGGTTGTCTTGATGATGTAGGCGGCTTTGGCGGTTGCTTCGGTCTTGATTTGACAGGTATTAAGGAGCCTGTTTTGGTTGCCGGTACAGATGGTGTCGGCACCAAAATCAAACTTGCTATGCTGCTTGATAAGCACGACACAATCGGCATTGACTGCGTTGCTATGTGCGCTAATGATATTATCTGCTGCGGTGCAAAGCCACTCTTTTTCCTTGACTATATTGCTTGTGGAAAGAATGTACCCGAAAAAATCGCAGAGATTGTTAGCGGTGTAGCCGAAGGCTGTGTTCAGTCGGGTTGCGCACTTATCGGCGGTGAAACCGCAGAACATCCCGGTCTTATGCCCGAAGATGATTATGATTTGGCAGGTTACTGCACAGGTATTGTAGATAAATCAAAGATTATCGACAACAAAACTATGAAAGCCGGAGATATCGTTATCGCTCTGGCTTCAAGCGGTGTTCATTCCAACGGTTTTTCTTTGGTGCGCAAGGTTTTCGATGTTGAAAACAGTGACATCACTTCCCCTGTGGCAGAACTTGGCGGAAAGAGTATTGGCGAAACCTTACTCACCCCCACAAAGTTATATGTTAAATCTGTTTTAGCGTTACTCGAACAGGTAAAGGTTAAGGGTATTTCCCATATTACGGGCGGCGGCTTCTATGAAAATATTCCGAGAAGTATACCAGATGGTCTCGGCGCTAAAATTGATAAATCCGCAGTACGCGTTCTGCCTATTTTTGAGCTTTTAGCAAAGGTAGGAAATATAAACGAACACGATATGTACAACACCTTTAATATGGGTGTCGGTATGAGTATTGTGGTATCTAAAGAAGATGCAGAAAAATCTCTCGAAATCCTAAAGGAAAACGGCGAAGATGCTTATATTATAGGCGAGATAATCGAGTCGGAGGATAAGATAATCTTATGAGAAAAGCCAATATAACGGTTTTGGTTTCGGGTGGCGCAACAAATCTTCAAGCACTTATTGATGCGCAAAGCAACGGAATAATTGAAAGCGGAAAAATCAGCCTTGTTATTTCCAACAAGTCGGATCGTAGCCATG
>JAZNUZ010000056.1:0-4077 GCA_045592605.1 Acutalibacteraceae bacterium | reverse complement strand
CGATCCGACTTGGCATCAACTGTGTATGTGCATCAGCAGACATTTTACCTAAGTCAACACCACCATAGTTATCAAATTCGAATGCCAACGCGTTTGTTGTGCTGTCGAAAATGTTTGCGCTGGCAGCATCTTTATTAAGTGTTGCACGTGTGATGAACGAAATACGGTCTGATGACCATCCATCAGAATCTGCGCTTGCAGAGTTTACAACTACAGCATCGATTGTATAGTCAGAAAAGTCTTCGAGTATATCTGACTTATACATATAGATTGCCTGACGGTCATAGATTGTACCTTTTGAACCAAGACCCTGTGTCGTTTTGTCTGCACCGTTGAGTGATGTGAATGCATCAACTTCAGTAGTCATACTGGTTGTAAGGTCTTGTTTGCCGTTACTGTGGTAACCTACCCAGTCACTAGCTACATATTCGCCTTTTGAAAAGTCAACATTAACCAATGTAAAGTCATTGTCGCCTTCTGCATTTACGAATACGTATACTGTTTTGGTTACAGTTCCGCTTTCACCCACATATGATGCTGTGAGTTTTGCTGTGCCTGTAGATACCGCGTGAAGCAGTTTGCCCACAACTTTTACGTTTGAGCCATTTACTACTTCCCACTTCAACGTGTCACCGCTTTTTACGGTGCCATCGCGGAATTCTACTTCCACTTCATTGAGTTTTACTACCTTGTCTGCATACATTAAAATTGCAGGCGAACCGGCACTTACAAAGTACGGTTCGGTAGATTGCGCTACCGGTTCAGCAAACGCTGACATCATTACGGTTAGTGAACTTATTATTACCGCAAGTGCCAGTACTACTGAAACGGTCTTCTTGGAAATTTGCTTTAAAACAGATTTCATAAGATACTACCTCCATAGTACATTTATACATATTTATAATATCACCAAAACCGCTTCAAGTCAAGTATAAAAATTATTATTTTTTAACTTTTTATATAAAAACTTTTACATATCTTTATCGAATTTTTCGTTATTTCACAAAAAACAGTATATTTTGTATTTTGGGTGTTTTTGTATACAAAATATTGAAAACAAAAACGGAATTGTGGGTTTCACAATTCCGTTTTTGATTAATGTTTTAATTTATTTGAGAGCGTTTTTAAGGTTTTCGAGCTGAGCTTTTAATTCTTCGGGGAGTTTATCGCCGAACTTCTTGTAATGCTCTTCGATTTCAGCCGCTTCCTTAGTCCAAACTTCTTTATCAACCTTTAAAATGCTTTCAAGTGTTGCGCGGTCGATATCAAGGTCGGTGGTATCAATGTCATCTGCCTTAGGAACAAAACCGATAGCGGTTTCTTCTGCATCTGCCTTGCCTTCGCAACGGTCGATAATCCAGTTAAGAACGCGCATATTATCACCAAATCCGGGCCAGATGAAGTTGCCTTCATCATCGGTACGGAACCAGTTGACATTGAAGATTTTCGGCGCTTTGTCTCCAAGCTTTTCGCCCATATCAAGCCAATGGCGGAAATAGTCGCCCATATTGTAACCGCAGAACGGGAGCATCGCCATCGGGTCGCGACGTACAACGCCTACTGCACCTGCAGCAGCCGCTGTGGTTTCAGATGCCATAGCAGAACCTACGAATACACCGTTGACCCAATCTTTTGTTTGATATACGAGCGGAGCGCATTTAGCACGTCTGCCACCGAATACGATTGCAGAAATCGGAACACCTGCGCCTTTATTGAATTCATCCGAAATACAGGGGCAGTTTTCAGCCGGGGCTGTGAAACGTGAGTTGGGGTGAGCCGCGCAAGTGGATTTATCTGCTTTATTAAATTTAGAAGCATCCCACTTGTTGCCCTTCCAATCAAGCGCATTTTCAGGAAGATTTTTGTTAAGGCCTTCCCACCATACCGTGTCATTATTCAAATCAAGCGCTACGTTTGTGAAAATTGTGTTCTTCTTTGTAGACTCAAGCGCATTAAAGTTAGAATGAGCATTTGTACCCGGTGCCACACCGAAGAAGCCGTTTTCAGGGTTGATAGCATAAAGTCTGCCATCTTCGCCAATTCTCATCCAGGCAATATCATCGCCTACTGTCCAAACCTTGTAGCCTTTTTCTTTAAGATACTCAGGCGGAATAAGCATTGCAAGATTAGTCTTGCCGCAAGCAGACGGGAAAGCTGCTGCAATATACTTAACTTCGCCCTTCGGGTTCTGAAGTCCCAGAATGAGCATATGTTCTGCCATCCAACCTTCTTTCCAACCCTGGAAGGAAGCGATACGCAGTGCAAAGCATTTTTTACCGAGAAGTACGTTTCCGCCGTAGCCTGAATTTACAGAGATAATTGTGTTGTCTTCAGGGAAGTGACAGATATATCTCTTTTCAGGGTCAACATCACAGCGTGAGTGCAAACCGCGTACCCAGTCGTTACTGTCGCCAAGAACTTCGAGCACCTTCTCGCTTACTCTTGTCATAATAAGCATATTAAGGACAACATATACCGAATCGGTGATTTCAATACCGATTTTAGCAAGTGGTGAGCCAATCGGCCCCATAGAATAAGGAATAACATACATTGTACGTCCCTTGTAGCTATCTCTTGCAATGTCGTAGAGTTTTTTATACATTTCAGCGGGGTCACACCAGTTGTTTGTGGGACCTGCCATTTCTTTTGTAGATGTACAGATAAACGTGCGGTCTTCAACACGGGCTACGTCATTGGGATTTGTGCGGTGAAGATAGCAACCCGGGAGTTCTTCTTGATTGAGTTTGTATAATTCACCCTGAGCAACAGCCAATTCACGCAATTCTTCGCGCTGAGCGTCGCTTCCGTCAATCCATACAACCTTTTCCGGCTTTAAGAGTTCTTGCATTTCTTCAAGCCATTTTAATACGCTTTGGTTTTTTGTCATTTAAGGCACACTCCTATAAAAATATTGAAATACAATTTTTTCCTTATACATTATATAATATCCCATAATATAAATCAATATACTTTATTAAATTTTTCGACATATTTTTAAAGTATTATAAGTTCACTCAAAAAAACGGTAAAACACGAAAGCACGGCAACTACAGGAAGCCCTGCGCCAAAATAGGCAAGTGTTACTCCTACCACTAATGCCAGTGCACCCGACAGGGTGCTTCCTGTAGCATCAATTATGGCGGGGAAGGTCATCACCGCAAGTGTTACATAGGGTACATAATAAAGGAAAGATTTTATGGTTTTGTTTTTTATCTCTTTTCTTATTAATGTGAGCGGCAGAACGCGGATAAGAAAGGTTACCACTGCCATTAATATAATATAAATGTATATATTACCGCGCATCGCTTTTTTCTCCTTTCGGGAACAGTATCGCTGCCGCGAGAGAAATTGCCACGGTCAGAATTATTATTTTTACCCCTTCCGGTATAGCGGCAAATACCGACAATCTCGACGACAGAAAAGAGGCGGCGAAGGAAACGGCAATTAATGCCGCTACCACCTTATCCTTACGAGCAGGCGGAATGATAATAGCTAAAAACATACCGTAAAGTCCGACGCTCAGCGCATTTACAATGCCAACAGGTAATATGTTACCCATAACAACCCCTACATATGTACCTAACGCCCAACCGGGAATTGAAACGGTCATGGCGCCGAATGTATAAAAGGGGTTAAGTTTGCCATCCACCGCTATAGAAATGCCAAAAATCTCATCGGTTATATCAAAACCGATAATTAGTCTGTGAAGAAGCGGGGTTTTGTGGTCTAACTTCTGGCTCAGCGCACAAGACATAAGCATATATCTTGCATTGGCGACAAACTGCATAACCGCCATTTCTATATATGTAGCACTCGCGGCAACAAGAGTGAAGCCGGCATACCCACCCGCCGACGCATTTGTCAGCATCGCCGTAAGTGCAGCCTGAAATGCTGTAAAACCCGCGTTTCTCGCGGCAATACCAAGCGCTACCGCCACCGCAAAATAACCGAGGGCTATCGGTATTCCGTCTCTTAATCCCAACTTATACCAATACGAATTATTTTTCACTCTTTTCACCACCTTCAACAGTCAATTTATTTTAACCCCGCTTATGATAATAGTCAAGCAACAAATAT
>JAZNUZ010000055.1:0-2992 GCA_045592605.1 Acutalibacteraceae bacterium | reverse complement strand
TTCTATCCGAAAGGAGAGAAATTTTTGTGAACGTAATTGAGTATTATGATAAACTAATTGATGAAAATAATGACCCCGTATATGATGCTGAAACCTTGAAAGAATATATGAATAAGTGGGACGGTCAGGTGTTTATTGATGCAATGAAACTTGATAAACATAAAACGGTCTTGGAAATCGGTATTGGTACAGGTAGACTTGCATTAAGAACTGTACCGTTATGTAAGAATTTTTTTTGGTATTGATATATCTCCAAAAACGATAGAAAGAGCCGCACATAACTTATCGCAATATAAAAATGTTAAGTTAATATGCGCTGATTTTATAACTTGTGATTTTAATACCACTTTTGATGTTATATATTCCTCACTAACTTTTATGCATATCAAGGAAAAACAAAAATGCATTAACAAAATCTATTCTCTCTTGAACTCAAAAGGGTATTTTGTTTTATCTATTGATAAAAATCAAAACAAATATATAGACTATGGGGACAGAAAAATCAAGATATATCCCGATAACCCTGATGATATAAAGGAATATTTTATGAATTCCGGTCTGACACTATTAGATTGTATAGAAACAGAATTTGCATACATTTTTGTAAGTTTAAGAGCATAAAAAAGCCGACAGATTCAGTTGAATCTGTCGGCTTTTAAACATCCTTATGACAAGCAGTCTTTCGGACGCGTTTTTTTAATCAAATAAATCTTTTATTTTGTCTGCAAAGGAACGCTTTTTGTTATAATTTTTGTCGTTTGATATTTTATCAAATTCTTTAAGTTGTTCCTTCTGCTCTTTATTTAAGTTTTTGGGTACTTCGACTACCACCTTGACATACTGGTCGCCGCGCCCCGAATAACGAAGGCGTTGTATATCCTTACCCTTAAGTTTAAATTCATCGCCCGGCTGTGTTCCTTCGTGTATTGTGAATTTAACCTTTCCGTCAAGTGTAGGTACCGTAATTTCTGCACCCAGAGCCGCCTGAGTAAAGGTAATCGGTATTTCACAGAAAACATCATATCCATCGCGCTCAAAAATCGGATGTGGGCGCACCGTGACATTAATATGCAAATCTCCATCAGGTCCGCCATTAACACCGGCATCACCGCCGCCGCGCATATTTATTACCTGAGAGTCATCTATACCTGCAGGTATTTCCACTTCGCGCTCGAGTGTATGCCTTATTCTGCCCTTGCCAAGACACGTACGGCAGGGGGTTTCTATTATTTTACCCTTGCCCTGACAGTTCTGACAGGGTTGTTGTGTCTGCATTGCTCCAAAGGGAGTACGCTGTACCGTTGTTACATAACCGCTTCCTTTACAGTTAGGACAGGTTTTTGGTGTTGTACCCTTTTCGCAACCCGTACCACCACAAGAATTACAGTTATCAATTTTTGTAACCTTGATTTTTTTCTTGCAGCCCTTTGCGGCTTCTTCAAATGAAATTATTACATTTGCCGCAGTATCTGCACCGCGGCGCGGCGCATTAGGATTGCGGCGCGATGAACCACCGCCGCCAAACATAGAGCTAAATATATCCCCTAAATCGCCGAAATCACCAAAGCCGCCGAAGCCACCGAATCCGCCGCCGTAACCGCCCTGACCTGCACCAAAGTTGGGGTCTACACCCGCGTGGCCGAACTGGTCGTATCGGGCGCGTTTTTCTTTATCTGACAAGACTTCGTATGCTTCATTAACTTCCTTGAATTTCTTTTCTGCCGCCGCATCCCCCGGATTTAAGTCGGGATGATACTTTTTTGCGGCTTTTCTATATGCTTTTTTAAGGTCGTTTTCATCAACCGATTTGTCGACACCCAGGACCTCATAATAATCTCTTTTTTCTTCTGCCACAGTAATTCTCCTGCCAAGTATGTATAGGGGAGAGTGAATCTCTCCCCTTATTTATTATTTATTTTCATCAACATCGGTGAAATCGGCATCATAAACGTTGTTATCTGCCGAAGCACTCTCATTAGCCGCACCGTTTGCTGCATTTGCTTCACTTGCTGCTTTGTAAAGTTTTTCGCTTATAGCGTAAATTTCTTTCTGAAGCTCTTCCTGTTTAGCCTTGATAGCTTCGATGTCTTCGCCCTTTAAAGCTTCCTTTAATGCTTCCTTAGCGGCTTCGATTTTACCCTTTTCTTCTTCGGTAATCTTATCGCCCATTTCCGAAATTGTTTTTTCGGTCTGATAAATCATCTGGTCGGCGCCGTTACGGATATCTATATCTTCGCGGCGCTTTTTGTCTTCTGCCGCATACTGTTCTGCTTCCTTAACTGCCTTATCAATATCTTCTTTAGACATATTGGTAGAAGCGGTAATTGTGATATCGTTTTCCTTGCCTGTGCCAAGGTCCTTAGCAGATACGTGTACAATACCGTTCGCATCGATATCAAAGGTTACTTCAATCTGGGGAATTCCGCGCGGAGCGGGTGCGATGCCATCAAGGTGGAATACACCAAGGGTTTTGTTGTCCTTAGCAAATTCGCGTTCGCCCTGTAATACATGTACTTCAACCGAAGTCTGACCGTCTGCCGCGGTAGAGAATATCTGGCTCTTCTTAGCGGGGATTGTGGTGTTGCGGTCGATAACCTTTGTTGAAACGCCGCCCATTGTTTCAATACCGAGTGACAATGGTGTAACATCCAAAAGGAGAAGTCCCTTAACATATCCGCCGAGTACACCGCCCTGAAGTGCGGCACCGAGTGCTACACATTCATCGGGGTTGATACCCTTAAAGGGTTCGGTACCCATAAAGTTTTTAACTGCTTCCTGAACGGCAGGGATACGTGAAGAACCGCCCACCATAAGAACCTTGTTGATTTCATTTTTGTTAAGACCTGAGTCGCTGAGAGCCTGGCGTACAGGTGCCATTGTAGCTTCTACCAAGTCTGCGGTAAGCTCGTTGAACTTAGCGCGAGAAAGGGTTGTTTCAAAGTGCTTTGGACCTGTAGCATCGGCTGTGATAAACGGAAGATTAATATCTGCC
>JAZNUZ010000054.1:0-5870 GCA_045592605.1 Acutalibacteraceae bacterium | reverse complement strand
AATTGTTTAGGTAAAATTTCAAAAAACGGGGAATTTTTATGCAGTTAGTGGATGCAAAAAAATATAAAGCAAAAGTAAAAAAATTATATAAAATTGCTTTTCCAAAAAATGAGAGAGCGCCAATTTCCTTTTTATTTTCTAAAACAAAACATAAAGAAAATAAATTTTATGCAGCCCTTGATAATAATGAGTTTGTAGGATTAGCATATACAATCCAAAAGAATAAAATGTTGTATATTTTTTATCTCGCAGTCGCAGAAGAAAAACGGGGTAAAGGTTTTGGCAGTGAGATTCTCGCAACGATTAAAAATATGTACTCTGATTGTACTATTTTGTTGGAAATTGAAGATACCGCATTAACCGATGCGGAAAATTTCGAAGAAAGAATTAAAAGGCTAAAATTTTATCAAAAAAACGGATATAGCCAGACACATATACGCTTAAACGAAGCAGGTGTTGACTTTGAACTGTTAGGCACCGCCGCCACCGTTACACAAGCAGAGTTTTTATCACTGATGAAAAGGTATTTAGGCGCATTTTTATTTAAAATTATTTACAGAAAAACAAAATTTGAATAGAAAAGCAGATGGTTTGACCATCTGCTTTTTTGCGGAATTTATAAAAACACTGTAGGGAACGGCCTGTGTGCCGTTCCGTTATTTTTTACCGCAGTTTTTATCAAAGCTCGGGTTACAAGCATAGAAGTTTTTGCTGTTCAGTCGGTCGGTTGTAAGACCTAATGCTTCACCAAAGCGTTGATAGTGCACAATTTCTCGCTGTCTTAAGAATTTTAACGGGTCGCGTACATCGGGGTCATCGATTAATCTTAAGAGATTGTCGTAGGTTGTTCTGGCTTTTTGTTCTGCCGCTAAATCTTCGTGAAGGTCGGTAATTATATCGCCTTTAGCCTGAATATACTCGGCGCGCCACGGAAGACCTGATGCGGCTATCGGGTATACTCCTGCGGTGTGATCTACAAAATATTTGTCAAAGCCTGAAGCGATTATTTCCTTTTCGCTGAGATTCTTAGTCAACTGATAAACCATAGCGCAAACCATTTCTAAGTGTGCGAGTTCTTCGGTACCTATATCGGTAAGCAGTCCCTTTACTTCGGCGTAAGGCATCGAATAGCGTTGTGTGAGATAACGCATTGATGCGCCGAGTTCACCATCGGGGCCGCCGTATTGGGAAATAATTATCTGCGCATATTTCGGATTGGGATTTTTAATGTTTACAGGATATTGAAGTTTTTTGGTATATTGCCACATAACTTAACAGTTCGCCTCGTTTTCCCACGGCCACGGGCTGTCTACCCACGACCAGCGTTTTTCATTTTTAACCGATTTTGCGGTTACTTCATAAGGACCGAAAACACTTTCGTATTTTTCTATTGCCGCAGCGCGTTTACGCTTATACTGGCGTAATTTTTCAAGCGCCATACGGTCAAGCGGATGGGTATCAAGGAAAAGCACCATTTCGTAAATTGCAAAATCGTATGCCATTATGACTTTTTTAAGGGCTTGTTGTTCGCTCATTTTCTCATCTCCGGCATAAATGGTTTATAAAGTTCGTGAAATATCGTTCCGCAGTTAAAACCTTCTGCGGTGGGCATAGTATCAAGTACCGTCTGCCGCTTGATATATGCCATAGCAAGTGGAATATCGGAGTGTACCTGGTCATTCTCTACCAGGTTCATAACGGGATATTCAAAAAGGGGATTAATCATTGAAATTTCCTTTCGTGCCGTCCTTTACCATTTTATGCCGATAAGCGTTATTCCGACACATAAAATAATAGTGGAAATTTCTCAATTACTGTAGTATAATGCAGTTACCAACTCATTTAATTAGGAGTAAGAATTATGAGAATTATTGTTGTAGGTTGCGGAAAAATCGGAAAGACCATTATAAAAAATCTTATTGATGAAGGTCACGATATTACGGTTATGGATAATGACCCTAATGTAATTTCCGAAGTTACAAATATATATGATGTTTTGTCCCTGTGCGGTAGCGGTACAGACTGTGAAGCGCTCTCGGAAGCAAAGGTAAATACCGCCGAACTGTTTATTGCGGTTACGGGCTCGGATGAGTTTAATATGCTAAGCTGCTTCCTTGCTAAAAAAATGGGCGCAAAGCATACGGTTGCGCGTATCAGAAACCCCGAATATAATGACAAACAATTCGACTATTTAAGGAAAGAATTATCAATTTCAGTCGCTATAAATCCCGAATTGTCTGCCGCTAAGGAAATGTTTAATATTTTAAAATTACCGTCGGCAATAAAGGTTGAAACCTTTTCGCGTGGCAATTTTGAAATGGTGGAAATTTTTGTTAAACCCGAATCAACACTTGATGGAATAAGCCTTATTGAACTGAGAAAAAAGTATACACAGAAATTCCTTGTGTGTGTAGTTGAAAGGGATGACAAGGTTTATATTCCCGATGGTAATTTTGTTCTTCAAAAGGGCGACAGAATAGGCTTGTTAGCTTCGCCCGTAGAAATACAACACTTGCTTAAAAATCTCGGAATCGCGCAGAAAAAGGCAAGAAATGTAATGATTTTGGGCGGCGGAAAAACAGCATATTATCTATCTAAAATGTTGTTATCCAGCGGTAACTCGGTAAAAATTATTGATATAGACCATGCGCGTTGCGTACAGTTAAGCGAAGCCTTACCCGAAGCTGTTATAATTAACGGTGATGGCGCAAACAGAGAACTTATGTTAGAAGAAGGTATAGGCTCGGTAGATGCGTTTGTTTCACTTACGGGTGATGATGAAAAGAATATTCTTTTATCATATTTTGCATCGGAACAGAATGTGCCTAAGGTAATTACCAAGGTTAACCGTTCTGAGTATCTGGCCACCGCCGAAAAATTGGGTCTTGAGAGCATAACAGCGCCCAGGAGAACTGTTGCAGGTGTTGTGGTGCGTTATGCCAGAGCGCTCGAAAATTCTATAGGCAGTAAGGTTGAAACACTTTATAGATTAATGGATGATAAAGCCGAAGCTTTGGAATTTGAAGTTGCGGCAGATAGTGAAATAATCGGTATCCCACTTAAAGAACTGAAAACAAAATCTAACGTTTTAGTGGGCGGAATTATACGCGGTAGACGTGCGATTATTCCAAACGGTGATGATAGCATTTTATCGGGCGATAAGGTTGTTGTTATTTCAACGGGCGAACATTTCGGAAATCTTGAAGATATAATCGATTAGGGGAAATAAAATGAACCGAAGAATGATTTTTTTCGCAACAGGGCGAATTTTACAGGTTGAAGCGGTGTTTCTTTTCTTGTCAGGTGTAGTATCACTTGTGTATAAAGAGTGGCAAGGGCTTTTCAGTTTTTTAATCTGTGCAGGAATTGCCTTGCTTTTAGGTACTGCTTTCAGATTTTTTTCAAAGCCGAAAACTCATATAATCTATGCAAAAGAAGGTTTTGTAATTGTTTCTGCCGCGTGGATTTTTATGTCGCTAATAGGCGCACTGCCGTTCGTGTTTACAAGGGAAATACCGTCCTTTATAGATGCGTTTTTTGAAATAGTCAGCGGATTCACTACAACAGGCGCATCAATAGTGCCCGATGTGACAGTGCTAAGTCACGGCACACTTTTCTGGCGCAGCTTTTCACACTGGATTGGCGGTATGGGAATTATTGTTTTTGTAACTGCCGTGCTTCCGGGTGTTTCGGAAAGGCCTATACACATTTTACGCGCCGAAATGCCGGGACCCACAATGGGTAAACTCTCCCCGAGAATTAAGGATACAGCGGTTATACTTTATGTGATATATATGGCGTTAACCGCGTTTTTGGTATTGCTTTTGTGTTTCGGCGGTATGCCGTTTTTCGAAAGTTTGATACACGCGTTTGGTACTGCGGGTACGGGCGGTTTTGGTCTTAAAGCCGATAGTATTGCATCATATAGTCCCTATATACAATGGATAATTACGATATTTATGGTTATATTCGGTGTAAACTTTAATCTGTATTTTCTGTTGCTTGTTAAAAGATTAAAAGAAGTATTTACCAGCGAAGAGTTGTTAACATATTTAGGTATTATCATTATTTCAGTAATTGCTATTACGGTTAATATTTCATCTATGTATGCGTCGGTTGGCGAGAGTCTTCGCTACGCGGCATTCCAGGTCAGCACGGTTATATCGACTACGGGTTATGCCACGGCAGATTTTAATTTATGGCCACAATTCTCAAAAACAATATTGTTTATTCTTATGTTTATAGGCGGTTGTGCAGGTTCAACGGCGGGTGGCATAAAAATTTCGCGAATTATTCTTATGTTCAAGCGTATCGGAAAAGAAATAAAGCATATGATTCATCCGCGTTCGGTATCGGCTCTCAAATTCGAAGGACAGACAGTTGATGCCGCCACATCAAAAGGAATTGCGAGTTATTTCCTGATTTATTTCGTACTGTTTTTTGTTGTTCTATTACTTATTTGTCTTGACCCGTTTAATTTTGTGGGCGGATACAATATTTTTGAAACCAATGTTTCGGCAGTAGCTGCTTGTTTTAATAATGTAGGTCCCGGTTTTGCAGGTGTAGGACCAACCGCCAGTTATGCTGCTTATTCTGACTTTTCTAAGGTGGTATTGTCTATTGCAATGTTGCTCGGTCGTCTGGAAATTTTCCCGCTTATAATAGCGCTTAGCCCGACATCTTGGTCAAGAAGCAGATAATATAATTATTGCCAATCATTTTACATTGACTTTTTAAGGTTTTTATTGTAGACTTATTTAGAAATATGTATCTTGAATTTTGGAGGATATATGAAAGAAAAATTAACGATGTTTTTAAAAGAGAATAAAATTCTTACTTCACTCATAGCGCTTGTGTTGATTACGGCTATTGTTGCAATAAGTATTATTGTTGCAGGTCCCGCAGGTTCACCGACAGGCAGTCACGTATCAAGTGAACCTGCAAATTCCGAAGTGTCATCTACTGATACCCCATCAAGCGATGCACCATCTTCGTCAGAAGTATCAAGTTCGGATGAAACGCCATCTAAACCGATAGAAAAACCCGTTTTAACGGATGACTACTATGATGAATATAACAAGAAGATGGATATGGATAACAACTTCTTTATGGATTCGCTCGAATACACAGGCTATAACCTTAAAAAACACCGCGCAGATGGAGAAATGTGGAACTATATTCTTGCGGCAACAAAACGCGGCAGGGGTTGGCTCTCACAAATAGGATATGACTATGATGGTGGCAGCACGGGTTATGAAGTAAATGCGGAAGGTAAGCCGGATATTGAATATTTCAATAAAGGCGGTCTTGTGTGCGCTTCCTATATTTCCTATGTTTACTATAATTATTTAGGAAACGTTGTGGGTATAGATGTATCAAAAATTGAAAAGCCCGAAAATCCGAGACTCGCACACGACTGGTATAAGGTAGCGCAGAAGTGGGTTGAAGATGGGTATTCCCAGGAGATTTCATATACCGCGAAACTCAGCGGCGGCCGTATTGCCTTTAAAGCCGATAGGGAAATACCGATTGGTTCTTTGATAGTTTTCCAGGCACTTGACAATCAGAACGGTTGGGCAAGACACGTAGCGCTTTATGCGGGATATAAAAACGGTAACCATTGGGTATACCACGTGGGTAACGATAACGGACCCGAATTCTGTTCTATTGAGCGTATGAGTTGCGGCCCCGGTGGACAGTTTATGTTGGGTGTATACACAACACCGACCTATATTACCGAAGGCATACTCGAAAAAATGAAAGGCTAATAAAAAATCGCACCCGATGGGTGCGATTTTTCTTTACATATTAACCGAAAAATAATATAATATTTTTCAGGAGTTGATTAAAATGAAATATCTCGTAATACT
>JAZNUZ010000053.1:0-2339 GCA_045592605.1 Acutalibacteraceae bacterium | reverse complement strand
ATCAACCCACTGTTCGAAATCAGCGCCGAAATTCCACATTTTTGCATAGTCAAGTATGTATTTTTTAAGGGTTGCGCCGTTTTTATCGATAAGTTCGCAAGGCAAGAATATAAATCCGCCAAGACCTGAATCAAAGCGCTTTTTAAGTAAAAGTGTTACCTTTGCAGGAAACGTAACGTTGGGCGCCTTTTCGGGTGTATCATCCGCGTTAAAGCTTATTCCCGACTCTGTAGTGTTGGAAACTACAAAGCGGAAATCCTTATTTTCTGCAAGGGCTAAATAGGCACCGAAATCATCATACGGCTTTACGGTACGTGAAATACAGTCAACGACCTTTTTCTCAACCGTAGGTACGCCGTTTTTGATTCCGCGCATAATGTGTGTGTAAACACAGTTCTGTTCTTCTAATTTGTCACAAAGTCCGTTTTCAATAGGCTGAACAACAACAACACCTGCATTAAAGTCGGTGTTTTCGTTGGTTATTTGTATAATCCAGTCAACAAAGCCGCGCAAAAAACCGCCTTCGCCGAACTGAATAACCTTTTCGGTTCTAATTGGTTTTTCAAACATTTTTCTTCCCCCTAATTATTTTAAGGTAGATAAATCGTAATCCTTAAGATACTCTGCGGTATTTCTAACCATTGTGTTAAAGAGTTCTCTTGCTTTATCAATCGGCAAACGAACGAGCCCGTCGTTAGCAAATGCCGAGAAAGCGAGTTCCAAGTCGCGTTTTATAGCGGCTTCAACAACGATTTCCTGATTTCCGCAGATTTTGCTTATAAGCGGATAAATTTCTTTGGGTATTTCACCCGCCATAACAGGTGTTACACTGCCGCAGCGGAAAGAAGCGTTGGTTTCTACAACTGCGCCTAAAGGTAGATTGGGTGCCTGGCCAACGTTAGGCATATTAACGTTAGTTGTTAAGTCTTCAAGACCTAAGATAGCGCGAATCTGTGCTACACCTTCTTCGCCTGTTTCCTTGATTTCGAATTTTTCTTCGCCGCTAACAAGGCGCTGACTCTTAGCAAGTCTTTCCTTAAGGTCGTTCCATCTCCACTCTACAGGTGTAAGACCGAACTTCCAGTCTTCTACTTGCTTAGGACTCTGCAAGTACCAGTCGCCAGGGCAGAATTCTGCTAAGTGGCGGTCACCTGCAGCTGCAATATAACCGTAACGACGGAACAAATCAAACTTAACTCTCTGATAGCAAGAGAAGCAGTCATTCAAGTGACCACCGAAATCGGTAGTGATACCATCATAATAGTATTTATCGGCAAATTCCTTGTACATTGGGAACAAATCAATACCGTTATAGTTAGCAGAAGTAAGCCAGGTGAAGTGGTTTACACCTACAACATTAACCTTGATGTCTTCGCGGCGCACCTTTTCGAGACCTAAATTTTCTTCGAGCATTTTTGCCATCAAAATCTGTGTGCCGAAAACTTCATGGCAGCAACCGAAAGCCTTGATTTCGGGGAAGGTTTTATAAAGCGCCTGAACGCATATTGTCATCGGGTTTGTGTAGTTTATAACCCAAGCTTCAGGGCAGTACTCTTTAACAGCAAGAGCAATTTCTTCGAACATAGGTACTGTACGTAAAGCGCGAACATATCCGCCGGGGCCAACAGTATCGCCAACCGCCTGATAAATGCCGTACTGTTCGGGTGTGTGAACATCGGATTCCATTTCTTTAAATGTAGCAGGGAGAATTGAAATAATAACAAAATCTGCACCGGTCAGTGCTTCGCCGATAGTTTCAACGGCATTATATTTCCATACAGACTTGCAGCCTTCGGCATCTTTAATTCTGTTACCGATGATTTCATTGTCCTTAGCGGCTTTAAAATCGATATCATAAAGCGCTACTTCGCCGCAGATATCTTCGGCTTTAGCCAAATCGCTCATAAGTCCCCAAGCCCAACCACGTGAGCCGCCGCCTATGTACGCGATTTTCAAATTTTTAACATCTTTTACAGTTGCTTTCATAAAAAACTGCTTCATCCAGGAGTTCCACGCGTATATATCCGGCTGCCGATGTACGGTAATTTAATTCCAATTCATCTCCTTCAAAAATAAAAGGTTTTGTTACCGCAACTCCACCCTTCCATGGAGCAGACAAGGAACCAAAGCCGTCTGTACGCAGCGTCATTCTCTGTATATGCCATGTATCCTGATGATAATCTCGGGTCACATAAAACATCATTGTATTTTCATCCAGTGGATAGATTCCGGTACTTGGATAATTGGTACGTGTTGCGCAATTGCCGTATCCGATTCCGGGTCGTACACACGCTTCCATAAAAGTACGGTCATATACCGTACTTCCTGCACGGGTTGTC
>JAZNUZ010000052.1:0-9058 GCA_045592605.1 Acutalibacteraceae bacterium | reverse complement strand
CAGAGAGCAAAAAATGCAGGTATAGATACCGCCATCATCACAAAAGCAGACTGCGGTATGGACCAAGATGCTTTTGAAGATACACTTATAAAAAAACTGGAAGAATATGAGACCGATATTATAGTTCTTGCAGGTTTTATGTCTATTTTGAGCGAAAAGTTTACAAAAAGATTCAATAAAAGAATTATAAATGTTCATCCGTCTCTTATTCCGTCATTTTGCGGAAAAGGTTTTTATGGATTACACGTTCACGAAGCTGCGCTCGAGTACGGTGTTAAGGTAACGGGGGCTACGGTACATTTTGTAAATGAGATACCCGATGGTGGAGAAATTATTATGCAAAAAGCCGTTGAAATTCTCCCCGATGACACACCCGAAACTTTACAAAAACGTGTTATGGAAAATGCAGAATGGATAATTCTCCCACAGTCAGTCGAAAAGGTTTGCAAAGAGATTAAAAAATAAAAAAGGTGGATAAATATGGCTTTATTTGATTTGAAAACATTACTTAGTGAAAATACATATCCCGGTCGCGGTATTGTAATCGGTAAATCTAAAGACGGCAAAAGCGCTATGATAGCCTATTTTATAATGGGCAGAAGTGAAAATAGCCGCAACCGTATTTTTGAACGATATGAAGGCGGTATGCGTACCAAAGCGTTTGATGAAAGTAAACTTTCTGACCCGTCGCTTATCATATATAACCCCTATTTAACCACAAAGGGCGGTAATATTGATATTATCACAAACGGAGACCAGACAAATACAATATTTGACTGTATAAACGAAGGCAATCATTTTGAAGATGCTGTTTGTACACGCGATTTTGAGCCCGATGCGCCCAACTTTACCCCCAGAATTTCGGGTATCTGCTATTACAGTTTCCCAAGAAATGTATTTACATATAAACTCGCAATAGCAAAGAGTGCAAACGGACGGGAAAATGCTTGTAACCATTATTTCTTTAACTATATGCCGGAAGACGGTATAGGTCATTTTATCCACACTTATAAATGCGACGGTAATCCCATTCCATCCTTCTACGGTGAGCCCGAAGAAGTTGAACTGCCGGACACCGCAAAAGAACTTGCCGACTTAATATGGGAAAACTTAAATGAAGATAATAAGGTTTCTTTGTTTGTTCGCCAAGTACCGCTTGATGGTAGCGAACCGACCGAAATCATAATCAATAAAAACAAGTAAGGAGTAAAATAAATGACAGAATTTGAATTAAAATACGGTTGTAACCCCAACCAAAAACCTTCAAAAATATATATGGCTGATGGCAGTGAACTGCCGATTGAAATTCTGTGTGGCAGACCGGGATACATAAACTTCCTTGATGCTTTTAACTCCTGGCAACTTGTTAAGGAATTAAAAGCCGCATTGGGACTTCCGGCAGTTACATCTTTTAAGCACGTAAGTCCGACATCGGCGGCGGTTGGTATTCCGCTCACAGACAAGCTTAAAAAGGCTTGTTTTGTAGATGATATCAAAGGCCTTGATGAATCTCCTTTGGCTTGTGCATACGCCAGAGCACGCGGTACTGACCGTATGTGTTCATTCGGTGACTGGGTTGCCCTTTCAGATACCTGTGATGTTACAACGGCTCTTCTTATCAAGAGAGAAGTGTCTGATGGCGTTATCGCACCCGACTATACACCCGAAGCTCTTGAAATTTTAAAGACAAAACGTAACGGTAACTATAATATCGTTAAAATAGACCCGAATTTTGTTCCCGACCCCGTTGAAACAAAACAGGTTTACGGCATTACATTCGAACAGGGCCGTAATAACTTCGAAATCAATGAAGCGTTACTTAAAAATATAGTAACCGAAAATAAAAATATGCCGAAAAGTGCTGTGCGTGACTTGATTATCGCACTCATAACTCTCAAATACACCCAGTCTAACTCGGTTTGTTATGCAGTAGATGGACAGGCTATCGGGGTTGGAGCCGGACAACAGTCACGAATCCACTGTACCCGTTTAGCAGGTACTAAAGCGGATACCTGGTTCTTGCGCCAACACGATAAGGTTCTTTCACTTCCCTTTAAGGATACACTCGGCCGCCCTGACCGCGATAATGTAATTGATGGTTATATCAACCGCAACGAAGAAGATGTTTGCGCCGATGGCATCTGGGAAAAGTACTTTACCGAAAAACCCGAACCGCTTACCGACAAGGAAATCCGCGAATATCTTGATACAATAGATGGTGTAGCGCTCGGCTCAGATGCTTTCTTCCCGTTCAGTGATAATATTGAACGCGCTAAGAAAAGCGGTGTAAAATATATTGCAGAGCCCGGTGGCTCTATAAGAGATGATGTCGTAATCGATACCTGTAACAAATATGGTATGGCTATGGCTTTCACAGGTATGAGATTGTTCCACCACTAATTAATAGCGAGGAAAGTAATATGAAAATATTGGTTGTAGGTGGTGGCGGTAGAGAACACGCCATCATCAAAAAACTTAAAAGTAATAAAAATATAACTGAAATTTTTGCCGCGCCGGGTAACGGCGGTATTGCAAAGGATGCCTCTGTTGTAGATATAAACGGCACCGATACTAAGAAAATAGCCGAATTCGCGGTAAATAACGGCATCGACTATGCCGTTGTTGCCCCCGATGACCCGCTCGTTGCAGGTTGTGTGGATGAACTGAATAAAAACGGTATCCCCTGCTTTGGACCTACCGCTAATGCCGCTATAATTGAAGGCAGTAAGGTTTTTTCTAAAAATCTTATGAAGAAATACGGTATACCCACGGCAGAATATGAAGTTTTTGATAACATAGATGATGCTTTAAAATATCTTGAAACCGCACCCATTCCGACAGTAATCAAAGCCGATGGCTTAGCGCTCGGTAAAGGCGTAATTATTGCCGAAACAAGAGATGCTGCAAAACAGGCAGTACTGTCGATAATGCAAGATAAAATGTTCGGTAAAAGCGGTGACAATATAGTTATCGAAGAATTTTTAACAGGACCCGAAGTATCTGTTCTATCCTTTACAGATGGTAAAACCGTTGTTCCTATGGTATCATCTATGGACCATAAACGCGTAGGCGATAACGATACAGGTCTTAATACAGGCGGTATGGGTACTATAGCGCCTAACCCCTACTATACAGAAGATATAGCCAAACAGTGTATGGAAGAAATTTTTATTCCGACCATTTCGGCTATGAATAATGAGGGCAGAACCTTTAAAGGTTGCCTTTATTTTGGACTTATGCTCACAGAAAAAGGTCCTAAGGTGATTGAATATAACTGTCGCTTCGGTGACCCTGAAACACAGGTTGTTTTGCCGCTCTTAGAGAGTGACCTATTGACCATCATGCAAGCCACTACAAACGGCACTTTGGATAAGACCGAAGTAAAATTCAAAGATGCTAATGCTTGTTGTGTAATTATGGCATCAAAAGGTTACCCCGAAAAGTACGAAAAAGGTTATGAAATCAGTTTTTCGGGCGATGTTTGGGATAATGTTTATGTTGCAGGTGCAGTACAAGAAAACGGCAGACTGCTTACAAACGGCGGTCGCGTACTTGGTGTTACGGCAGTCGGTGATACTCTTAAAGGTGCTATTGATGCAGCCTACCGCCTTACCGAAGATGTTCACTTTGAAAACGCTTACAAACGAAATGATATAGGTGCCAAGGCTTTGATGGCAGTAACGGAGGTAAAGTAAATGGTTTATAGAGTATATGTGGAAAAGAAAAAAGAACAAGCCCACGAAGCAAAAGCTTTGTTCTCTGATGCAACCGGACTTCTCGGTATCAAAAATCTTACCGATGTTCGCGTAATCAACAGATATGATGCCGAAAACATCACAGAAGAACTGTTTGAATATGCTAAAGGTACCGTTTTTTCAGAGCCGCAGCTTGATAATGTCTATGATGAAATTGACTTGTCGGGCGGTACGGCTTTTGCGGTTGAATTTTTGCCGGGTCAATTTGACCAACGCGCAGATTCTGCCGCACAATGTATCCAGATTATTTCCTGTAAGGACCGCCCTACTGTAAGAACCGCTAAAATTTATGTTCTTTATGGGGAACTTACCGAAGCGGATGTCGCAGAAATTAAAAAATACGTTATAAACCCTGTTGAATCGAGAGAAACAGGCTTTGAAAAATACGATACCCTTAAGGCAAACTACGAAATTCCCACAACAGTTGCAACACTGGATGGATTTATCGACCTTGACAGAGCGGGACTTGAGAAGTTTGTAAAGGACTATGGTCTTGCAATGGATACCGATGATATTGCTTTCTGTCAGAACTACTTTAAAGGTGAAAACAGAAATCCGACTATCACCGAAATCCGTATGATTGATACTTATTGGTCAGACCACTGCCGTCATACAACCTTCTTAACTGTTATAGACTCGGTTAAGTTCGAAGATGAACTTTTACAGTCGGCATATGATAAATATATCGCCGTGCGTAAGGAACTCGGCCGCACAAAACCGATTTGCCTTATGGATTTGGCAACTGTGGCGGTTAAATATCTCAAAACCAACGGCAAACTTGAAAAATTAGATGAATCTGAAGAAATCAATGCTTGTACCGTTAAAATTGAGATTGAAGTTGATGGTAAAAAAGAGCCATGGCTCTTACTCTTTAAGAATGAAACACACAACCACCCGACCGAAATTGAACCTTTCGGCGGTGCGGCAACCTGTATCGGCGGTGCTATCCGCGACCCGCTTTCAGGTAGAGCCTATGTTTACGGCGCTATGCGCGTAACGGGTGCGGCAGACCCGTTAAAACCCGTTAATGAGACTATTCCCGGTAAATTACCGCAGCGTAAAATCGTAACAACTGCTGGAGGCGGTTATTCTTCCTACGGTAACCAGATTGGGCTGGCAACCGGCATTGTAGATGAAATTTATCACCCTGGTTATGCGGCAAAACGTATGGAAATCGGTGCAGTTATTGCGGCGGCTCCAGCTGAAAATGTACGCAGAGAAGTTCCAAGCACGGATGATGTAGTTATCCTGCTCGGCGGTTCTACCGGCCGCGATGGTATCGGCGGTGCTACAGGTTCTTCAAAAGCGCACACCGCACAGTCTGTTGAAACCTGCGGTGCCGAAGTTCAGAAAGGTAACGCTCCGGAAGAGAGAAAACTTCAGCGCCTTTTCCGTAACCCTGAAGCCGCACGTATGATTAAGCGTTGTAACGACTTTGGTGCAGGTGGCGTATCGGTTGCTATTGGCGAACTCGCGGACGGTCTTGAAATTAACCTTAACGCAGTGCCTAAGAAGTATGAAGGTCTTGATGGCACAGAACTTGCAATCAGTGAATCGCAAGAACGTATGGCGGTTGTTGTTGAGCCGCAGTACGTTGATAAATTCTTAAAATTAGCCGCAGAAGAAAATCTACAGGCCTTCCCTGTTGCCGTAGTTAAGGCAGAGCCGAGACTTGTTATGAATTGGAACGGCAAAAAAATCGTAGATATAAGCCGCGAATTCCTTAATTCCAACGGTGCAGATAAGCATATTGATATAACTCCTGTAAAACCTGATGATTATAAAAAGGAAATCAGTGGTACATTTACCGAAAATTATAAGAAAACAGCCGATGACTTAAATATATGTTCAAAACGCGGACTTTCCGAACGTTTTGACTCAACAATCGGTGCAGGTACTGTGCTTATGCCGTTTGGCGGTAAACATCAGTTAACACCTATACAAAGTATGGTGCAGAAGGTATCGGTAGAAAAGAAACATACAGATGATTGTTCATTTATGTCCTGGGGCTATAACCCCTTTATAACCGAGAAATCTCCCTACCACGGCGCATATTTAGCCGTTGTAGAATCGGTTTGTAAACTTATTGCAACAGGTGCCGAATTCAAAGATGTTTACCTTACTTTCCAGGAATATTTTGAACATCCCGGTAAGGATGGAAAACGCTGGGGCAAACCGCTTTCTGCATTGCTCGGCGCATTCAAAGCACAACTTGATTTCGGTATTGGCTCAATCGGTGGTAAGGACTCAATGAGCGGTTCTTTCGAAGACCTTGATGTTCCGCCGACACTCGTTTCCTTTGCGGTTACAACAGGTAAAGTAACGGATGTTGTATCCCCCGAATTTAAAAAATCGGGTAATAAAGTTGTCTTTTTACCTGCTCTTTATAATGATAATAATCTGCCCGAAGCCGATGACCTTATCAAGAAATTTGATATAGTCACAAAGGCTCTCCGCAAAGGCGCGGCTGTATCTTGCTATACAGTAGGACTTGGCGGTATTGCAGAAGCCGTTATGAAAATGTGCTTCGGTAATAAATTGGGCTTTGCATTTGATGGTAGTGTGTCATTAGAGCAGTTGTTCGGCTATAATTACGGCGGATTTGTGCTTGAAGTTACAGAAGACATTGATGGCGCGGTAACACTCGGTACAGTAACCGATGAAAATACACTCACACTTAACGGTGAAACTGTATGTCTGGCAGAACTTCTCACTATTTACGAAGATAAGCTCGAAAGTGTATATTCTTGCAATATACCCGACAGTAAATCCCCTGTGCAGAACTTCTCATTCTCGGCAGATAAGTATCCTGCACCCGCTATTAAACACGCGAAACCCCAGATACTTATCCCTGCTTTCCCAGGTACTAACTGTGAATTCGATTCGGCTAAAGCCGTAAGAGATGCAGGAGCAGAGCCTAAAATTATGGTTATCAACAACCTGTCTGCCGATGGTATCAGCCGTAGCGTAGAACAGTTTGCCGAAAAAATTAAAAAATCTCAGGCAATCTTTATCCCAGGCGGTTTCTCTGGTGGTGATGAGCCTGACGGCAGCGGTAAGTTTATAACTGCGTTCTTTAGAAATGCCGCTATTAAAGATGGTGTTACAGATTTACTTGATAACCGCGACGGTCTTATGTGCGGTATCTGTAATGGCTTCCAGGCGCTTATTAAACTTGGTCTTGTACCATACGGTAAAATCATCGATACCGATGAAAACTGCCCGACATTGACATTTAATACAATAGCGCGTCACCAGTCACGTATTGTTCGTACACGTATTGCTTCGAATAAGTCACCCTGGCTCTCCCTTACAAATGCAGGCGAAGTTTACAACGTGCCGATTTCACACGGTGAAGGCCGATTTATTGCAGATGAGAAACTCATTATGGAACTCGCTCGTAACGGCCAGATTGCAACACAGTATGTTGACTTTGATGGTAACGCTACAAGTGATATCCATTTTAATCCAAATGATTCAATGTTCGCTATCGAAGGTATTACTTCGCCCGATGGTAGAGTATTTGGTAAAATGGGACATAGTGAGCGTATAGGAGATGGACTTTATAAGAACGTTCCCGGTAACTATGATATCGGTATGTTCCGCGCCGCAGTACGCTACTTTAAATAATTTTTTAAAGCGCGGCATCTATTATTTAATTGATGCCGCGCTTTTTACAAAAAACACTTGACAAATGACATAAAATAAATTAACATATTCTATGTGCTGAAAAATAAAGAGCATATGCCGCTGTGGTGGAATAGGCAGTTTTGTGCCGAGCGCTGCCGGTGGCAGATGAAGCGATGAGCACAAAAGGCGCCGCGGTCGAAATTTATCGGCGGTATGAGCCGTAATAAATTTCGGGCTCCGCAAGAGTCACACAAGCATTAAATTGGGTGCTAAAAATTGAAGAAAATATGCCGCTGTGGTGGAATAGGCAGACACAAGGGACTTAAAATCCCTCGGTAGCAATACCGTACCGGTTCAAGTCCGGTCAGCGGCACCAAAGCATTCAAACCCGAACCTTTTACCAATCGGTGAAACGTTCGGGTTTGTTGTTTTCTTAAAAGATGTTAAATAGCCTTTGTTTGTGGCAGTACGGAGTGTTTTGCTCTGTACTGCCACTTCTTCGTTTTAATCAATTTCGTACATAAAGGAGAATTGAAATGAAGACCGCAAAAACAAGAATTATTTTCTTTACCATAGCACTTACATATAATTTAATATTGGGATTCTACTTGAGAGAATTTCTTGTTCTCTCTCCCACTCTACAGGTGTTCTATATGCTATCGGCTCTACCGACTTTGTTTTTAGCGGTTGAGATAAAAACAAAAGCAATGAGAGCAGCAGTTTATATTTTACTGATACTCATTGCTTGTATGAATATTGCTTATGCGATTTATTGTCGCAGAGTATTTCCCATTTTAGCAATCATATCACTTGTTATTGTCTTTATGTATTTTGTTGCTTTTTCCAACGCTACTCGCAAAGATAAGTTATTGATGAAAATATATGTTTTAATAGTATCTGCACTTATAGTCGCATTGCTTTTTTTAGCATATATTTTCGTCTACAAACAGGTTGATCTTTCTCTTACCAACGGTCAGGCAACCGTATGGGATACAGACACCGTTAAACTTGCTAACGAAATTTGTGCCGATTGTGATACTGATGAAGAAAAGGTAAAGGCAATATACAGTTGGATGATACATAATTTCGAGTATGACTATGAGTACAATCCAGTTATTCAATATTTTAACGTTCATAAAACCTTGCGGACTCATAAAGGAGTCTGTTACGACTTTGCAAACCTATTTGCCTCAATATGTCGAAGTCAAAATATCCCTTGTTATGTTGTTGACGGAACAAAATTTGACGATGCAAATTATCATCACACTTGGAATAGAGTTTACTTTAATAGCTCTTGGTGGGATATGGACGTTACCTTTGATATTGTTCAAATTAAAAATCAAGGAGAACTTTACGGTTTTCAAAAGATCGATAATGCCTTTACAACGGATAAAGAATATTTAATTACTCGAATTTATTAAAACTACACATTATATAATAAGCAATCTCGAAATTTCGGGGTTGCTTATTGTTTTCTTGAAAGTCGAATTTTATGTTCCCTATATTATCTCAAAACAAAATTAGTCCGAACATTGTAAAATAATGTTGGGCACAGGAGGTAATATTATGGGAAATGTTTATGGTTATGTGCGAGTGTCGAGTATCGATCAGAATGAGGACAGGCAGCTTATTGTTATGGACGAAAATAACGTGCCGGGCAAAAACGTCTATAT
>JAZNUZ010000051.1:0-4639 GCA_045592605.1 Acutalibacteraceae bacterium | reverse complement strand
CATCGCTTTTCGAGTGGTGTCAGTTTTGTTTTTAGTTGTATTCGTTGGTTGTTGTAGAAATGGATGTATTCACCTATGAGGAGGCGCGCCTCCTCATAGGTCTGAAGTTTTGCGCGGTAAATACATTCTGTTTTGAGAATTGAAAAGAAATTTTCTGCCAAAGCATTGTCATACGGATTACCACGTCTTGACATTGATGGTGTAATATTGTATTCTTTAGTTAGCTTAAAATATGCTTTGGATGTATATTCAAAGCCTTGGTCACTGTGGAGTTGCAGCTCTGTGGTGACCTTTTCTTTTTTCTTTGCTTCTCTGATTGTGCTTAACACAAGATTTATATTTTGCTCGGTTCCAGTCTTGTATGCAACAATGCTATTGTCATACAAGTCTCTAATTACAGAAAGGTACAATACACCTTGCTTTGTATGTATATATGAAATGTCTGTAACCCACTTTTGATTCGGTTTTTCGGCAGAGAAATCTCTGTTCAATAAGTTGGGATATTTATGTAGATAATCTCCATAATTACGATATTTCTTTCGTCTGATCACTGAGAGTAAACCATATTTCTGCATAACTCGGAGTATTGTCTTTGGATTATGGTAAATACCTTTTCTTTCAAGCCATATATGCACTCTACGATATCCGTAGGTTTTACCGCATTCTTCTTGGCATTCTCTAATTTTCTCTGCTAATGGCAAATCCCATGCTGGTATATTCATTCTTTTAACATAGTCATAATATCCACTTCGTGATACCTTGAAGAATCTACACATTTCATTTATGGAATATTTATCTTTGTGACGGTAGATTACCATAAATTTTACGCTTGTTCTCACTTCCTTTCGGTGTGCGAGAGAAAATCCCGCATCAGTTCATTTTCCATTTCTAACGATTTGATTTTTGCGTCCTTGCGTGCAAGAATATATTTTAGTTCAGCAATTTTATCCTGTTCTCTAACAACATAATTTTTTGGTGGTCTACCTTTGCGTTTTAATGCTACACCTGCTGCGAATTTTCGCTGTTTTCGATTATATCTTTTGAAAAATTCGTGAGTTTGCTCATATGTTAAACCATATCTTTCTCCTATTGCTTTTACCGTTAATCCTTCTTCTTTTAATTTCAACAATTCCTTTTCATATTGTTGTATATGTCGATAACTTCTTGGCATAAAAAATCCTCCTATGGTAGTTGTTTTTATTCTACCATAGGAGGGTGTTTTTTTCTATTGTCCGTTTTTACTGGACTTGTGCATTTTCCAAGGGTTTTGCTTTGTTTGATTATTTGTGTTCGCCGCTTTCTTTACGGATAACGTCGTGTGCGCCGCCTTCAATAATACTTGTTGCACTAACGAGTGTAAGCTTTGCATTTTTCTGAAGTTCAGGAATTGTTAATGCACCGCAGTTACACATTGTCGAGCGTACTTTTGCAAGGGTCACACCTACATTGTCCTTAAGACTTCCTGCATACGGAACGTATGAGTCAACGCCTTCTTCGAAGGATAATTTCTTATCTCCGCCAAGGTCGTAACGCTGCCAGTTACGTGCGCGATTGGAACCTTCGCCCCAATATTCTTTAACGTAACTGCCATTAATCATAAGTTTGTTTGTCGGGCTTTCATCAAATCTTGCAAAGTAACGGCCAAGCATTAAGAAGTCAGCACCCATAGCAAGAGCTAAGGTCATATGGTGGTCAAATACTATACCACCATCGGAACATACGGGAACATAAACCCCTGTTTCTTCGAAATATTCGTCCCTGGCTTTGCAAACATCGATAAGAGCAGTAGCTTGTCCGCGACCGATACCCTTGGTTTCACGTGTGATACAGATGGAACCGCCACCAATACCAACTTTAATAAAGTCAGCGCCGCAGTCGGCTAAGAAACGGAAACCTTCGGCATCTACTACGTTACCTGCGCCTACCTTTACGGAGTCGCCATAGTGTTCGCGTATCCACTCTATTGTGAGCTTCTGCCATTCTGAAAAACCTTCAGAAGAGTCAATACAGAGTACATCGGCACCGGCATTAATAAGGGCGGGAACGCGTTCTGCATAGTCGCGTGTGTTGATACCCGCGCCTACGATGTAGCGCTTGTTTTTATCAAGTAATTCGAGCGGATTTTCTTTGTGGGAATCATAGTCCTTGCGGAACACAATAGATTTCAGGTTCTGGTTTTTATCGATAATCGGTAAAGCGTTGAGCTTGTTATCCCAGATTATGTTGTTTGCTTCTTTTAAAGTTACATCGTCGTAAGCAAATATAAGTTTGGAGAAGGGAGTCATAAACTCGCGAACAGGAGTATTTACATCCATACGGCTCACGCGGTAGTCGCGGCTTGTAACAAGACCTAAGAGTTTACCAGAAGAAGTACCGTCTTCGGTAACTGCAACGGTTGAAAAACCATTCTCAGCTTTAAGTGCCAATATGTCTGCGAGTGTCTGGTTGGGGCGGATGTTTGAAGCGCTTGTAACAAAACCTGCTTTAAAGTTCTTAGCGCGTGCAACCATAGCGGCTTCATCTTCTACCGACTGTGAGCCGTATATAAATGATACGCCACCTTCACGAGCGAGTGCGACCGCCAACTTTTCACCCGATACCGACTGCATAATAGCCGACACCATAGGTATGTTAAGGGAAATTTCGGGTTCTTCACCTTTTTTGAACTTTACAAGCGGAGTTTTTAAACTAACGTTTGCGGGTACACATTCTGATGAAGAATATCCGGGTACCAATAGGTATTCGTTAAAGGTATGTGATACATCGTTAAAATAGTAAGCCATAATCTTCTCCTTCTTCCATTAAATTTATATTAATAAAAATTATATCAAGTGACACCGATAAAGTCAAGAAAAAACAACTAAAAATGTCGCTTAATTGTACATTTTTGCTTATTTTATATATAATTAAAAAAACACTTGAAATTACAAACGGTTTGTGGTATAATTTATCAGCTGTCTTATAGGCAGTTAAAAAATTACACACATTCCGTTGTTAAACGGGCAGGTGATGTCGGCACTACACGGCATTCCCGTCACCAAAACGGGATGGAGGAAGAACCTCAGGAGGAAAAACAAATGGCAGTAGTATCAATGAAACAGTTGCTTGAAGCAGGTGTTCACTTCGGACATCAGACAAGACGCTGGAATCCCAAAATGGCTCCGTATATTTTTACAGAGCGTAACGGTATTTACATTATCGACCTTCAGAAGACCGTTAAGAAACTCAACGAAGCATATACTTTTGCTCGTGAAATCGTTGAAAACGGTGGCGATATCCTTTTCGTAGGTACCAAAAAACAGGCTCAGGATTCTGTTAAAGAAGAAGCTATCCGTTGCGAAATGCCTTTCGTAAACGCTCGTTGGCTCGGTGGTATGCTCACCAACTTCACAACAATCCGCGGCCGTATCAGAAGACTCAAACAGCTTCGCGAAATGGAAGAAAACGGTACATTTGACCTTCTTCCCAAAAAGGAAGTTGCAAGTCTTAAGTTAGAAATTGAAAAACTTGAAAAATTCCTTGGCGGTATCGAAAATATGACCAAGATTCCCGGTGCATTATTTATCGTTGACCCGCGTAAAGAAAGAATTGCTGTTGCAGAAGCTAAGAAACTCGGTATTCCGATTATCGCAATCTGCGACACTAACTGCGACCCTGATGAAGTTGATGCTGTTATTCCGGGTAACGATGATGCTATCCGTGCAGTAAAACTTATTGCAGAAACTATTGCTTCTGCTGTTATCGAAGCAAAACAGGGCGAACAGACAGCTGAAGAAGCAGTAGAAGAAACTGTAGAAGAAGCAGCCCCAGAGACTGCGGAAGAAGTAGCAGAATAATTAATAATTGGAGGAAAAAACAATGGCTTTTACAGCAAAAGATGTACAGGCATTGCGTGAAAAAACCGGTTGCGGTATGATGGACTGTAAAAAGGCGCTTACCGAATGTAACGGTGATATGGATGCAGCAATAGATTTTCTCAGAGAGAAAGGTCTTGCATCCCAAGCTAAAAAGGCAGGCAGAGTTGCAGCAGAAGGTACGGTTTGTGCCGTTGTTAAAAACGGTGTAGGTGCAGTTCTTGAAATGAACGCAGAAACAGACTTCGTTGCTAACGGTGAGCCTTTTAAAGCTTTGGCTAATAAAATCACAGATATCGTTATCGACCAGAACCCTGCAGATATGGATGCACTCCTTAAATGCACCGTTGGCGGTCAGACTGTTGAAGAAATGGTACAGGAACTCTTCCTTGCTATTCGTGAAAACATTAAGGTACGCCGTTTTGAACGTTACGAAGGTAAACTCGTTTCCTACGTACACGCAGGTGGTAAAATCGGTGTTATGGTTAAGTTTGATACCGACATTGCAGGCGATGATGCTAACTTTGTAGCTATGGGTAAAAACGTAGCAATGCAGATTGCAGCTATGAATCCTGGTTATCTTGACCCTGCATCTGTTCCGGCAGAAGTTCTGCAGAAGGAAAAAGATATCTTAATCGCTCAGATGAAAGAAGATCCCAAAATGGCTGGTAAGCCTGATGCAGTTCTTGGTAAAATTGTTGAAGGTAAGATTGGCAAATATTATAAAGAAAACTGCCTTGTTGAGCAGGCATTCGTTATGGATGGCGACATCAACATTAACAAAT
>JAZNUZ010000050.1:0-7657 GCA_045592605.1 Acutalibacteraceae bacterium | reverse complement strand
CTATACTTGAATAAATCAGGAGTAACAAAATGAAAATTCGTAACACCTATATTTTAAGAAATGTTGCCGGAGAAAATTTAGTAGTGCCTATCGGCGAATCTGTAAATTTTAACTCTGTAATAACACTTAATTCCACAGGTAAATTCTTGTGGGAGCAGTTGCAAAATGATAAGACAGAAAGCGAACTTATTGATGCTCTGCTGAAAGAATATGATGTTCCGCGCGATATTGCCTGCAGAGATGTTGCGGCATTTATAGAAAAATTAAAGAAAAACGATATGTTGGATTAACAAAAGACCGAGTGAACACAAGTTTCACTCGGTCTTCTACTTTTTAATAGTTTATCCTAATATTACTATACCTGCAATTACAAGCGCTATAAATAAATAGTGTTTCCAAGAGAGTTTTTCCTTAAGGAAAACTCGGCTCCAAAGAACAGAAATTGCGCAGTAAGCCGAGATGATTACCATACCAACCGAGAAATCGCTGAACATTACCGCCATATAGAATATCTGACCTACTGTCTCACATAAGCCGCCCCAAAACAGATTTTTGTTGCCTTTAAATACTTTATCTTTTTTAACGAATTTAAGCCAGATAAATGCAAAAACAGCGAGTAAGAAGAACGTTAATTCAAATGCCGCATTTGCCGCATAGTCGCTTAATTCTATTCCGGTTTTCTCTATAAAACCATCCGAGAAGAGATACTCATCGCCAACGGTACCCAAAGCATCAATTATAAGATAGGAAATAGGTAGTAAAAACGCGAGAATACTTTTTGTGTATTTACGGTTTGCTCTCTCTTGACGGGCTTTTCTAACTTCTTCATCTTCGCGTTGTTCAACAAATCCCAACGCCACAATACCAACTGTTATCATCGAAATGCCAACAACGGTTAAAACTGTTATATCTTCGGTAGAAACCAATCCGAAAACAAGGCATAAAAGGAATGCCAATGCGCCTGATGAATTACAAATCGGCGAAGAGATTGAAAGTTCAATATAGCGAAGCCCTATGTAACCCAATACCATTGCTAAAATGTATAAAGCCGCTATTGGTAAATAGTAAACAAAATCCATTATTTTAAAATCGGTATAAAATAAACTTGCAACTATCTTATTAACATTATCCACGCCTACGGTGTTATCAATTATTGCGCCGCCAATAAGTGTTATAAAGAAATGAATTCCCATAACTAAGCCAACCGCAAAAACAACCTTCCAATGACTGTTATTGTCGCGTTCTCGAGTCCCCATTTTAGAAAAAAGGTCCGAACCGCTCCAGCACAAAAGTGCTAAAATAGACAACCAAAACCAAACCATTAACTCTTCACTCCTTTAAAAATATAATTTAATATAGCAGAAAATAAAAAATTTGTCAATAATTGTTATTACCGCAAGTTAATTATTGATATTTATAATATATGTTAGTATAATATAATAAATAGGTATGTAATTTTTTAAATTTCAGGGGGGCTAATTTTGGATTTTAAACAGTTTTGGGAAGAAATGCAGGATAAAAAAATTGCTATGTGCGGTATTGGTATCAGTAACACACCGCTTATAAAGAAATTTTTAGATAAAGGTGCCCGTGTTATAGCCTGTGACCGTCGCTCACGCGAACAGTTGGGAGATATTTGTGATGAACTTGAAAATGCGGGAGCTACTTTAAGTCTTGGTGAAGAATATCTGCAGAACTTAGAAGTAGATGTCATTTTCCGTACACCAGGTATGAGTTTCAATCTGCCCGAGCTTAAGGAAGCAAGGCGCCGCGGAATTGCGGTTACAAGTGAAATGGAAGTGTTCTTTGACCTGTGCCCTGCTAAAATTTTTGCAGTTACGGGCTCTGATGGTAAAACCACAACCACTACCCTTATTGCCGAAATGCTCAAAAAAGAAGGTTATACCGTTCATGTCGGCGGTAATATAGGCAAACCGCTACTGCCCGAAATAGATAATATAAAACGTGATGACTGTGTTGTTGTCGAACTTTCCTCTTTCCAACTTATTTCTATGCGCAAGAGCCCCGAAATTGCCGTTGTAACCAACGTAGCACCCAATCACCTTGATGTTCATAAGGATATGGATGAGTATGTAGAGGCTAAAAAGAACGTGCTTTTGCATCAGGATGCCTTTTCTCGCACCGTTCTTAATTATGATAATGAAATAACCTATGAGTTCCGCGAACTTGTCCGCGGTCAGTCATTGGGCTTCAGTATGGAACGCCCCGTTAAATACGGTTCCTGGCTTGACACACATGGCTTTATTCATATGTGCTACCGCGGAATCAATGTTCCGATTATGCATCGCGATGATATAACTGTACTCGGCGACCACAATGTTGCTAATTACCTTGCCGCTATCTCGGCCGTTTGGGGATATGTCGGTGCCGATACCATACGCCTTGTAGCAAAAGAGTTCTCGGGTGTTGAACACCGAATTGAATTTGTAAGAGAAGTAAATTCTGTAAAATATTTCAATGATTCGATCGCTTCAAGTCCGACACGTACCATAGCAGGTCTCAAAGCATTTGATAAGCGCGTAATTCTTATTGCGGGTGGTTATGATAAGCATATACCATTCGAGCCTATGGCACCCTTTGTTATTGATAAAACAAAACTATTAATTTTAACCGGACCGACTGCCCAAAAGATAGAAAAGGCTATTGTTTCGCACCCCGACTATAAGGGTACACCCGAAATAATACATGCCGAAAATCTTGATGCGGCAGTAAAAACCGCCAGTGAGAAAGCCACCGCGGGTGATATTGTGACATTAAGCCCGGCTTGTGCTTCTTTTGATGCTTTCCCGAACTTTGCGGCTCGCGGTAACTACTTTAAGGAGTTAGTAAATAAATTATGATAGATATTAAATATGTTCTGTCATCATTATCTGATTCGGTCGGTATCGGTAGTATAACCGAAGCCACTGATTTAGTAGAAGAATATTTATCACGCTATGGCACCGTGGATACCCACGGTGTTCTTGGCCGTTCCTTAACCTTAAAGGGAGAAGAAAACTATACCGTTTTAATCGATGCACATATTGATGAAATAGGTTTTGTTGTAACGAATGTGTCAGATGACGGATTTTTGACCGTTAAAAACTGCGGCGGCATCGATTTAAGGCATCTTGCCGCAAAACCCGTTATAATTCACGGCAAAAAGAAGGTTACAGGTGTTTTTGTAAGCACTCCGCCCCATTTATCAAAAGATAACAGTGTACCTGAAGATATATCAAAAATTAAAATCGATACGGGTATCCGCGAAAATGCCGATAAGTTCATAAAAGTCGGTGACTTTGTGTCATTTGCCCAAAAGTCCGTTTTCTTAAATGATACAACCATCTGCGGAAAATCGCTTGATAACCGCGCGAGTGTAGCGGCCTTAATAGTACTTGCAGATAGACTGTATGGCAAAAAGCTGCCCGTTAACGTAATGTTGCTTCTAAGTGATGGCGAAGAGTTAGGTCTGCGCGGGGCCAGAACTTCTGTTTTTGGCAAAAATATCGATGAGGCTATCGTGGTGGATGTTAGCTTTGGCGACGGACCCGATATTCCGAGTGAACAATGCGGAAAACTCGGCGGCGGCGCTATGGTTGGAATTTCCGCCTTTTTAGATAAAACAATCACTACACAACTTAAAGAGATACCAAAGAATAAAAATATTCCCTACCAACTCGAAGGTATCGGTAGCAGAACTTCTACAAACGCCGATGTTATTTCTGTGAGCGAAAACGGTATGCCTACAGGTCTTTTGTCTGTTCCGCTAAGAAATATGCATACCGATACAGAAGTCGTAAAACTCGGTGATATTAACGCGGTAGTGGATATTCTCGAAGAATATATACTTACAGGGGGAATTAAAAATGTTTGATATGTTAAAATCTCTCTGTGACATTAATTCCCCTGCAGGTTTCGAAAATGATATACGGAAATATATTATAAATGAGATTTCGCCTTTTTGCGAATATACTGTAGACAAACTCGGAAACATTATTGCCTTTAAAAAGGGTAAAAATCGCCCGCTTGTAAAACTTATGGTTGATGCGCATATTGATGAAGTCGGTATTATTATAACAAGTATTACTGCCGATGGTTTTTTAAAATTCAGTACACTCGGTTCAATTAGTGATAGTATACTGCTTAACCGTAGAGTCACCATAAATGGCTCTGTAACGGGTGTTATAGGCTGTAAGCCGATACACCTAATCAGTACGGAAGATAAAAAGAAGATACCAACTGCCGATTCACTTTACATTGATATTGGTTGTGTGTCCCGCGAAGAAGCCGAAAAAACAGTAAATATCGGTGACTCGGGTGTTTTAAATTCGGAAACCCAAATGTTAAGTGACACTCTTATCAAGGCAAAAGCGCTTGATGACCGCGCGGGTTGTTATGTTCTTATAGAACTTTTAAAGAATGATTCAGAGTACGATTTTTATGCTACCTTTTCGGTACAGGAAGAACTCGGTTGCCGCGGCGCTAAAACTGCCGCATATTCTGTCTCTCCCGATGCGGCAATAATAATCGAAACCACCACCGCCGCAGATATTTCGGGTGTTTCAGAAGAAAACCGGATTTGCTCTTTAGGGAATGGCCCTGCTGTCTCGTTTATGGATTCGGGCACTCTTTATGACCGCGACCTTTATAATGCGGCTTTGAATTCAGGAGTCAAATGTCAGCCAAAATCCGCTACTACGGGCGGCAATAATGCTGCTGCTATTCATTTGAGCCGTTCGGGTGTAAAAGCGCTTACGCTTTCTGTTCCCTGCCGCTATCTTCATACACCTAACTGCGTTGCAGATTTAAGGGATATAGAAGATACCATAAAACTTTCAAAATATATGATAAATAAAATCTGTTCAGGAGAAGTTTAAGTGATAACGCTCACCAAAGAATTACCCGATATTGATATAAGAAATGTAGTATACGTAAAACTTATGTGCCATTATGCCGCATATAAGGATTATGATAAAATCGCACTTTTCTGGTATCAGACCGATGAGAGTGGAAAGACAACAGCGATTATATCACTCATTGATAACAATATGACTCTTTGCCGAAACGGTGGAGATTTAGAAGAAATAAAAAGTTTTATTAAGGCTATTTCTCCATCTAACATATTTACCGATTTGCCTTCGGCAGAAAAACTCGGACTAAACATTGTTACAAAATGTGCTTCGCTTTGCAAATCCCCGCCCTTTAATACCGAAAATGCGGCGGAAAACACAAGAGTAGGACTGCACCACACCTATGATATTTTATCAAAGTTTTTGTCGGTAGGCGAAAAGGATGCATTTATCGCCGATATTTCCCACCGTATAAGGCATAACTGCGCAGACTATGTAACAACCAAATACTCTGCAGGAGTGATTTTGTACTGTGAAGATTATGCCACACTCGCAGGTATTGCGGTAAATACCGACTGTCGCCGCGGCGGTCTGGGTAGCGCAACACTCTCTCGTTTACTGGACACAATACGAAATCGTACCGTGTTTATCTCTGCAGAATATAAAAATGTACCGTTTTATGAGAAAAACGGTTTTACGGTGGAATCACACGCCGCATATTGTACATTAAGCAAACACTAATAAGGGGATTTTTATGGAATTTTTTGAATTTGATGCCGCACTTGAAGAGTTATCGGCAGAAACAATAAGTGAATGTAGTTTAATATTTAGAAAAATAAATGAAATAGCATATTACAATCAACAAAAGGTTTTGGCCGCATTTACTAAAAACGGAGTAAGCGCGTCCCACCTTGGTATTTCTACGGGATACGGATATGATGACAGCGGCAGAGATATGCTTGAAAGGGTTTTTGCCGACTGTATGGGCGCTGAAGATGCTCTCATCCGACATAACTTTGTATCTGGTACCCACACCCTTACAGTAGCACTTTTCGGATTGCTCAGACCAAATGATGAAATGCTTTGTGTGACAGGAAGACCCTATGACACCCTTATAGGTGTTTTGGGCATTGATAAAAAAACAGATGGCTCTTTACTTGATTTCGGTATAAAATACAATCAGGTTGATTTAAAGGCAAACGGTGAGCCCGATTTGGATGGTATCAGTATAGCCTTAACACAGAAAAAATACAAAATGGTATACATACAGCGTTCAAAGGGTTATAGTCTCAGACCGAGTCTCAGTGTCGAAAAAATAGCCGAGATATGCCGTATTGTCAAGAAAATGTCGCCAGACACCATTATTATGGTGGACAACTGTTACGGCGAGTTTGTTCAGAAAAACGAGCCTTGCGAAGTTGGTGCCGATATTATTGCGGGTTCACTTATCAAAAACCCGGGCGGCGGTATAGCGCCAACGGGTGGATATATTGCAGGACGTCGCGACTTGGTAGAAAAATGTTCCTATAGACTTACCGCCCCCGGTGTCGGTAAGGAAGTTGGTGCGACACTTGGTCACTTAAGAGAACTTTATATGGGCCTTTTTGCCGCGCCGCATACAGTCGGCGAAGCGCTGAAAACCGCTGTATTTGCCGCAAAGTTATTCGGTAAATTAGGTTACGAAGTTTCCCCGAATTTTGATGAGCCGCGCGCAGATATTATACAAACCATTTCGCTTAAAAGTACAGACAGATTAATAGCATTCTGTCAAGGTCTTCAGAAAGGCTCCCCTATTGACTCGTTAGCACTGCCCTATCCTGCGCCTATGCCGGGATATGACAATGAAGTAATTATGGCGGCAGGCGCCTTTACTCTCGGTGCTTCAATCGAGCTTTCTGCCGATGCGCCGCTGAGAGAACCCTATGCCGTATGGTTGCAAGGCGGTCTTAACTTTGCTTCGGGCCAGATAGGTATTTTATCTGCCGCAAAAGAAGTAATTAATCTTGAAAAGGATAAAAATTAGTATGAAAACATTATTTGAAGGCGAAGTTGTTGATGTCATATTGGTCGAAAACGGGCTTATTATAGCCTATATATGCGAACGCAACAACGATACCGGCACCGTTGTAGTGGCTTACAAAATGGTCACCTTTACCGATGGAAAATTCACATTTGTTCAGCGCAGCTTGTATGAATTATCAAAATTCGGTGCAAATCACAAAGAGATACTAAAGCACGTTAAAAACCACATTACAAGCAAGGCTTTACCCTTGTCTTCAGGCAAAACCTTTATTCTTGAGCGCGATGGTAACGGCAAACTTATCGACACTTTAGGTAACTGTATATGGTTTGGTACGCTCTCATATAAAGATAATGCGCCGAGTTCAATCGCCGTGAGTAACCGTTCTATGTGGACCTGTTTTAAGGAAAGTTCGGTGCTGACAAAAATGAATTTGATGACCATGAAAGAAGAACTCCGAATCGGCGGCGGACAGGCTTCCCCGTTTAACAAACCGGTGGACCTTTTTATAGACGGAAACGACATTTATGTCTGCAACCTTGGTAACAATTCAATAGTCAGAGTCAACCTTAACACCTATGTCACATCGGTTTACCGAGAATTTAATTGCAAAGTATACAGATACATTAAAAACGATGGCTACGAATTCGTAGTGCTCGAAAGCGGCATTTATCTGCTTGATTAATACGGAAACAAACAGAAAATCCAACCGACTGAAAAATTTTGATTATTCTTCAAACGGTTATTATTTTATAACCATTAAAATGGTCGCAAGACAAATTTTATG
>JAZNUZ010000049.1:0-11936 GCA_045592605.1 Acutalibacteraceae bacterium | reverse complement strand
TGTACGTTCGATAAAACTCGCAAATGGCGATGAAGTTGTTGCTATGGCGGTTTGCGACGAAGATACAGTTTTACTTACCGTAAGTGAAACCGGTTACGGCAGACGTAGTGATGTCAGTGACTACCGTATACAAACCCGTGGCGGTGGCGGTACAAAGAACTACCGTACCGAAAGATTTGGTGATGTTGCGGCGGTTAAAGCCGTAACGGATGATGAAGATGTAATTATGATTTCTTCCGATGGCGTAATTATAAGAATTGCGGCGGCAAGTATCAGTAAGTTCGCGCGTCCTTCAAAGGGTGTCCGTATTATGAAGTTCGGCGAAGGCCGTGATGCTAAGGTATTATCTGTTGCAACAGCAGAGCATGATGAAGCGGAGATTAATGCCGAAGCCGAAGCACCCGAAGCCGATGCGGAAGAAGTAGCGGGTAGCGATGAATAATTTTCCTTTAAAGGAGTAATTATTTTGGAAAATAATCCTTTTTTTGACCAAAACTTTTTTGAAATACAAAAAGAAAAGAAAGAACAACGCAGGGTGGCAAAATTTGCCGCCCTGTCACTGCTTATTTTGTTTTTGTTTATGTTCGGTTGGAGTTTTCTGTATGTTCGCGTTATGGGAAACCTAGGAATTCCCTATAAGCAAATAGTAAAAATACTTGAAAACCCTGCCGTAAACGACATTATTCAGATAACGGTGTCTTTGCTTATGCTCGTTATTCCTTCGCTTATTTTGTGCAGACTTTTGCATATAAAGGTTCGCGACACCGTTCCTTTCGGACTGCCGAAAACGAAAAATAACTTTGCTTTTTTGGTGGCGGCGCTCGGTTTTTGTATGTTCGCTTCCCAAGCAAGTAGTATAGGCGGCTCTATAATAGAGAGTTTCGGCGTGGAGTTTCCGGTGATGGACCGTACGCTGCCCGAAGGAATTTTCGGTATGCTTCTGGTTATACTCTCAACTTCTCTTTTCCCCGCACTTCTTGAAGAATTTATGATGCGCGGCGTTATACTGGGCGCTTTCAAGAAATTCGGGGATAGTTTCTCGATACTTGTGTCATCAATTTTGTTTGCGTTTATGCACGCTTCCCTTACGCAATTCGCATTCGCTTTTCTTGTCGGTCTTGTGTTGGGGTTTGTAACGGTGAAGGCAAAATCAATCTGGCCTGCAGTTATAATACACGCCGCAAACAACTTTGTAAGTGTTGTTTTTTCTTATCTTGAGATGTATCTAAAGACAGATACACTTAATTTAGTGTTCTATATATTTATTTGTCTGCTTTTTGCGGCATCGGTTTTATGTACGGTATTAGTGTCGCGCGATAAAGAGTTTTTCAAACTCGAAAAAGCCGATACAAAGAGCAGCGAAAAACAGAAATTAATATGGTTTTTGACAAGCCCTGCGGTAATAGTCGCTATATTAGTGGCGGTACTGGTTTCGGTGTTTTTAAGATAGGAGAGTAGAAAATGCTCGAAATAATAGGCGTTACAAAAAAATACGGAAAGGTAATTGCGAATAACGCAGTATCTTTTACTGTGCCTGATGGAAGCATTACTGTGCTTTTAGGACCTAACGGTGCGGGGAAAAGCACGGTGATAAAATCTATAACGGGCTTTTTAAGGTATGATGGAATTATAACGGTCGATGGCCTTGAAAATAAAAGTTTAGATGCCAAACGGCTTATCGGATACATACCCGAAATACCTGCTTTATATCCAAATCTAACTGTGGCTGAGCACCTTGAGTTTATTGCAAGGGTGTATAAGTTAAAGGATTATAAAGGTTATGCAGAAGAGCTGCTCGACCGAATGGAATTAAGTGACAAGAAAAAGAAATTCGGCGATGAACTTTCAAAAGGTATGATGCAGAAACTCAGTATTTGTTGCGGCTTGTTACCAAAACCAAAGTTTTTGCTCTTTGATGAGCCAATGATTGGTCTTGACCCACACGCAATAAAAGAATTAAAAGAAATTTTCATAGATCTTAAAAACAATGGTTGTTCTATTCTTATAAGCACCCATATGATAGACAGTATCGAAAACCTGTGGGATAAAACCGTAATAATGCAGAACGGTGAAGTAAAGGCACAGGTTTTAAAAGAAGACATTCAAAAAAGCGGCGAAAGGCTCGAAGATATATTCTTCCGCATTACCGAAAGCAAACCTTCGGGAGAAGAAAAATGAGAGCATATGTTTATTATATAACCCACACCTTTGTAAACTGCTTTAAAAAGTTGTTTCGCAGTTGGGTTGTGGCATTAATCGGTATATGTATACTTTTTGGTCTTATCGGGGGAGTTGTGGGTGCGAGTGTCGGACAGTATATTGATAACAATGCGGGTGAAACAGTAGAAGAAGTGACCGCCGAAGAAGCGCCCGAAATTTCACGCGAAGATTTCGAGAATATAGCGCTGCCGATAATCGAAATGGTTGGCTTTGCAGTGCCGTTCTGCTTTGTTCTCGCCTTTTTCTATACGGGAGACAAAAGCGGAGCATCAATTTTTAATATGAGTGATGTAAATTTCCTGTTTCCATCGCCTAGACAACCGCAAAGCATACTGACATTTAAAAGTTTTATACAGATGGGAGCTGTGTTTTTCAGTTCCCTGTATCTTGGCGCCCAGATTCCCAATTTAATATTCAATCTCGGACTTACGGTGTCTGCCGCAATAGTTATCGTTCTCGGTTTTATCGTGTGCATTATTCTGGGAATGCTAACATCGGTATGCACATATACAGTTGTCGCGAGTAAACCGACACGCAGAAAATGGGTGGCGCCAATCGCAGTTTTTGCCGTGTTGTTATTAGCGGCAATACTCTATGCCGTTAAGACTTTCTGCGCGGTGGGTTGGTTCGATGCGCTTAAACTCACCTTTGCATCTCCCGCCAGTCGCTGTGTTCCTATTTTCGGTTGGATGGCTTTTCTTGTTCGAAGCGCGGTAAAGGGCAATTATCTTTTCTGCCTTTTAATGCTACTTCTCATAGCGGCATTTACCTTCGGTGTTTTTTGTCTGGTATGGAGAATAAAGGCGGATTTCTACGAAGATGCTTTAAATAAAGCGAACGATGTGTTTGAAAAACAACAGGCAATGGAAAACGGCAGAAATAGCCGTAAGAAAGCCCGTCCGGAGCCAAAGAAACTAACCGAAATCGGAAAAGGGCAAGGCGCTAATGCGTTTTTCTTTAAACAAATGCATGTGCGCCGCCGTTCGAGTGTTTTCGGTGTGTTTTCAAAGACAGCGTTAACATATACTTTGATTTCGGTCGGCATATCTGCCGCCGCAAAGCTGATTTTGAAAATAAGCGCATTTGAGATGACTTGCTTTGTTTTACTTATAATGCATTTTTTCCGTAATTTTGCAAACCCCATAGAAGAAGAAACGGCGACAAACCTGATTTTTGTAGCGCCCGTAGGTAAAAATAAAACGGTTTTCTGGTTGCTTATTGCCGGACTTTGCGCGGCGGCTATGGATACCGTACCCGCTTTTTTATTGTCGGGCGTGATTTCCGGAAGTGTTGCAGGGGAAGTGCTTGTATGGATACTTGTTTTCCTTACCTTTGATGTTTACAGTGCCACATCAGGACTTGCAGCATCGATGATTTTGCCATCAAAGTTCCCACCCGCCATAAAAGCAGTGTTTTGTATCTATTTGCGAATGTTTTTCGTTATACCGGGGCTTGTGTTTTTGATAAGCGGATTTGTCGGCGGCAATATAATTCTTTTCGCATCCCTTACGGCAGTACTTAATACTATAGGCGGTATTGTGTGCTATTTGTTGGGTTGTGCGTTTTTGAAATCGGAGTAGATTATGGATAGAAAATATATGGACTTAGCAATAATTCGCGCCCGTCGCGCTGCAGAAGAAGGGGAAGTCCCGGTCGGCGCAATAATTGTAAGAAACGGCGAAGTAATTGCAACGGGAAGAAACCGCAGAGAAAAAAATCATGATGCAACGGCTCATGCTGAGATGGAAGCCATAAAAAATGCCTGTGAGGCACTTGGTGACTGGCGGCTTGATGACTGCGAAATGTATGTAACGCTTGAGCCTTGCCCTATGTGTAGCGGAGCAATTATTAATTCGCGAATTAAGACCGTTATTTTCGGTGCATATGACACCAAGGTTGGTGCGCTCGGCTCGGTCGCCAACTTTGCGGCACTGCCGTTTACTTATACGCCCGAAGTTTACGGCGGAATATGTGAAGATGAGTGCAGAAAAATTTTGACAGATTTTTTTAAGGAAATAAGATAAATGGACAAAAACAGCCAAAAAGAAAAGGTTGACATAATCAATATTATGTCAACCAACAATATGCCGTATGTTTCCTTTTGTGATTTCGAATTTGTAAGGGATAAACTGATTCCATGTCGCGCGCAAAACAGAATCCCAGTAGAAGCGAAGACAATTATTATGACGGTTTTTCCGTATAAGGTAAAGGAAGAGGGACCACAGGGGATAAGCCGATATGCCGCAGTTCCCGATTATCATATTATCTGCAAAAATATGCTTGATGAAGCGGCAAAAAATATGAAAGAATTGTTCCCAGAAAATTCTTTCGTTTCTTTTTTGGACAATTCGCCCGTTCCTGAAGTGGCGGCCGGGGTACATTCAGGTTTGGGACTGCTCGGCAAAAACGGTCTGCTGATTCACGAAAAGTATGGCTCGTACGTATTTTTGGGAGAAATTGTTACAGATTTAGAACTCCCTGCCGATTCGGGCGACAAAAAATGCCTGGATTGTAGCCTTTGCGAGATGGCTTGTCCGACCAAACTATGTAAGAGAGACTGTCTATCGGCTGTAAACCAGCAGAAAAAACCGCTTTCCGACCCACAAAAAGAACTAATTAAACAAAATGGGTACATTTGGGGCTGCGATATATGCAGCGAAGTGTGTCCGCTTAATGAAAATATACCGACAACATATATAAAGGAATTTATAGAAGGGTATCGTAATTCTTACCAAGAAAATGAAGATCCAACAGACCGCGCATATAATTGGCGCGGCACAGAAGTAATCAAAAGAAATGCAAAGCTGATTAAATAAGGCTTTGCATTTCTTCTTTTTTAAGGCAACCGAATATGAACAGCAATATAAAGTATAATAGGCACGACAATACCACCGCCGATGTTATGTAAACCAAATCGGGAAAATTCAAAAGGGATACAACAGAATTTACAAAATAAGTTACCGAAAAGGACAAAATAAATGGCAGAAAAATTTTTCGGAATAAAGGTATCTCGGCGCCGGAAGTCTTGACAAGGCGGACAACGTTTAAAAGGCAGGTGTAAGCATTGCTTAGGTACATTATCCATATGAATGCATTCTCTCCGTATAACGGCAAAAGGAAAAAAATCAAAATAATGCGAAACGAAGAATCGCTTACACTGTTTCTGAATGTGATTAGCTGTTGGTCAAGACCTTTTAGGATGCCGTCTGCAATGCTATCGAGATACATAAACGGTACTAGCGGCGCCAAAATTTTAATCAGGCGGCCAACTTCACCGCTTTTATAGATAAGAATGCCCAAAATATCTCCGCAAAAAAAGAAAATGGCTGAAAAAATAAATCCAAAAATAGCGGTGGTTATAATAATGGTACTGACCGAACGCCTGACACTGCGAAGATTCCCTTTTGCTACCGATTCGGATATTTCGGGTATGAGCAGGGTTGATAGTGAATTCAGGAGAGATGAAGGAAAAAACAGGATGGGCAAAGCCATTCCCTTTATCATTCCAAAAAACGAAAGTGCGGCGGAACGTGAGATGCCAAACTTAACAAGGCGAGATGGCACCAAACTGCTTTCTATTATGCGAAGAACGGAATTTATGTACTTGCCGCTTGTAATTGGCGCGGAAATGCGAATTAACTGCTTTCCAACGGCATAATCGGGAGTTTTTCGCCCCGTAAGCGTTTGTAACTTGCGGGTGTCGTATTTATAATAAAGGTATAGGTAAAGGCAGGATGAAAATTCGGCTATAACATCGCCTAAAAGTATGGCGGCGCAGGAAAGTTCAACACTTATAGCAGAAAAATGTTTCACGAGAAACAATACCGACAATATTCTGACAGTCTGCTCTATTATTTGTGAAAAACTTGGCGGAATGCTTTTACGCCGTGCGAGAAAATAGCCCTTTATACAGGAAGAAACCCCCATAAAGAATAGTGAGAAAGCAAGTGTTCTGACAGCAGTAGCGGCACGGGGGTCGGCAATGATATATGATGAAACAAAGTCTGCGCCGAAGAAAACAAGAAGAGTTGAAAACACGGCGAGTACAGAAATAATAAGGAATGAGCGGCGCATTATTTTTTTGACAGAACGCGCTGAACCTAAGACCATTTCATCGGCTACAAGTCGCGTTACAGCGGTATAAACGCCGCTTGTAGCAAAGGTCGCGGCAAGAATATAGAAAGAAAAGATAATTTGATACAGTCCAATGCCTTCGCTACCGATTTCTGCAGAAAGCCATATACGAAAAACGACACCCAAAAGGCGAAGGATAAGAGAAGTAACGGTTAAAACCATTGCGTTTTTGATAAAAAGCACTTTTTTCATAGCAACACCATATAAGCCATTGTTTTTTTCTTTGGAAAGTAGTAGAATATAATATATATACTAAAAAAGAAGGTGTATTATGCCAAGTCCGTTAGCAGACAGAATAAGACCGAAAAACATAGAAGAAGTATGCGGTCAGCGGCACTTATTGGGCGAAGACAAGGTTTTGCGCAAAATTATAGAGTCCGGTAAAATTCCGAATCTCATTTTTTACGGGCCTTCAGGTGTCGGTAAAACAACGGTAGCAAATATAATAGCCGACAAGTGTGGCAAAAAACTGTATCATCTAAATGCAACCACGGCATCCACGGCAGATATTAAAGAAATTATCGATAGTCTTAACACAATAGAAGCAGTCGGCGGAGTTATGTTGTATCTCGATGAAATTCAGTATTTCAATAAAAAGCAGCAACAAATACTGCTTCAGTACATAGAAACCGGAGATATTACGCTAATCGCTTCTACGACTGAAAACCCGTTTTTCTATGTCTACAATGCAATACTGAGTCGTTCATCGGTTTTTGAGTTCAAACCTTTATCACCGCAAGATATATTACCCGCATTGCAACGCGCGAAGGATATTTTGGCGCAAGAAAACGGCGTTACGGTGCAGATGGGCGAACAAGCAATGAAAAAAATAGCCACAGCAGGTGCGGGAGATGTGCGCAGATGTCTTAATATGCTGGAACTCTGTTTTATAACCCGTGGCGGTGAGAAAAACGTAGTAATCGATGATGAAACGGTTGAACAGTTGCTCGAAAATAACGCAGTGCGGTACGACCGCGATGGAGATGAGCACTATGACATCATTTCTGCGTATCAAAAGTCTATGCGCGGAAGCGACCCCGATGCAGCTGTTTACTATCTTGCTCGGCTTTTAGCTGCAGGAGACCTGCAGAGCGCTTGTAGACGTTTGCTTGTTTGCGCAAATGAAGATGTCGGACTTGCATATCCGCAAATAATACCAATAGTAAAGGCGGCGGTTGACACAGCATTACAGGTGGGTTTGCCAGAAGCACGTATACCACTTGCAAATGCGGTTATACTAACTGCGATAAGTCCTAAATCGGCAAGTGGACACGATGCTATAGCATCGGCTATGGCTGATATAGAAAAGGGTTTTACAGGAAGCGTTCCGCGGCAACTGCAAAACAAGCATTTTGATGGTGCCGATGCACAGGTAAAGGGACAAAACTATCTTTATCCGCATAGTTTTCCTAAGCATTATGTAAAACAGCAGTATTTGCCCGATGTCGTAAAGGACAAAAAATACTATAACTTCGGTGACAATTCTTTCGAGCAGAAGTTTGAGCAGTATTGGAAACAGATTAAGGGGTAATAACTTGCAAAAATTTGCGCCTGGCATAAAAACGTTTTTTCTTTATCTTGTAAGAACGCTTTTTGCTTTTATGGTGTTGAGCATCATTTTGATGATGTTTCACGTGAAACAGAATATTTTTATTTTGATAATAACCGCGGTGATTTGTTTTCTGTCTGCGGTTATTGTTTATTTACGGTTGTTTTTAAAAAAATACAGCATTACAGTGGGCAGAAACGCAATAATAGTAAAAAGCGGTGTGATAATAAAAACGGAACGGGTTCTTCCTTTGCCGCGTTTAATTTATGCCGAGCGATTCACTACCCCATTATCAAGACTTATGGGTTTATCGCAACTTTCGTTACGCGCTGTGAAGGTTAACATCATTACCGCAGAACTCGAAAAGGAAAGTGTCGAAAAAATTGTGGATGTAATCAGGAATTGTGGCGAACGAAGTGAGATTTAGAGCGCACCCGCTTTACCTTATCAGAAACATTGGTTTTTGGGGGTTACTGGCGGCAATAACGTTTTTAAAACAGAATAGAATTGCTTTGCTTTTTGGCGCGTTAGGTCTTTTGCTCGTATCGATTGTTAGGTATTGTCGATTCGAATTAAAAATAAACGGAAGAAACATAGTTTTACAAACAGGCTTTCTACGCATAAGAACTGCGGAAATACCTATTAAGAATATATCTTCTGTAGAAATTTTTCGATATCCGACCGACCGCATCTTTTCCGCCATGTCGGTAAGGATAAATACCGAAGCCGGAAGACGTGGCGGCGATTGTCGTCTCGTTTTGCCTTTTTCACAAAAAGCCGGGCTTTTGTCTGCGCTTAATATAAAAGAATTCGAAAATATCGAGCGGTTCTCTTTTGGACAGGTCTTATTACTCGCCGCCGCAGCTTCATCGGCCGTTAACGGAATAATATTAGTCATTCCGCTTCTTAACAGGGTGGGGAGTGTTATAGGAGCGCAGCTGCCGCGATTGGTTTTTGAACAAATAGACAATATAAGTCGGTCTTTACCGTATTTTGAAAGGATAAAAAACGGCCTGACATTAGTTTTTGCGTTTTTTTACTTATGCGCGTTAAGTTTTTATTTGGCGGTATACGCCAGATTTGAAACTTTATATAATACCACGCATATATGTGTACAGTATGGAATTCTAACGCGGCGCAGCATATTTATAAACACGGCATCGGTCGGCGGTTATATATCGGTACGGACACCGCTTATGCTGCTTTTTAAAAGAAGTTTCACAAAAGCCGACATAGCACACTCGAAAAGGCGGGGCGAAAGAAGTGTTTTATTGGAACCGGCCGTAAAGCTCAAAGAAAACAACCAATTTACAGGAAACAAACGGCCTTTAGAAAGCGATTCTATAAATGTTTTGGCAACGAGTGGTTATCGTTTTTACAAATATCCTTTTTTTGTTTTTTCGGCTTTGACACTGCTTTTTTGTATATCGACACACTTTTTTAGGGCTTTTTGGCAACTGTTTCTGTTTTTATATTGCTTTTCACTCGTATACGTTATATTACTGGTTGTATATGCGGCATTCAGTTGCAGAAAGCAGAAGATACACTTCGGGAAAACCTTTTTAGCAACATTTACTAAGGGTTATGAGTTGCAACAGGCGTGTGTTTTTGCGCATAATATCGGGATTATTAAAATTACAAGATTTCCTTTAGATATAAAGGAGAAAACGTGCAGTATAAAAATCACTTTGAGAACAAAAAGCGCGTTTACCATTGGTGCTAAATACATTTCTTTTAGGACTGTTTGTGAGCAAATAAGCGAAACCTTCCGAAACGACGAATAAAACAAAATATTTTCAGCATACTAAACAGGGGTGAAAATATGGAAGTATTAATACGTTGCGTTTACGCATTTGCTGTTGGCGGACTCCTATGCGCAATAGGTCAGATTTTTATAGATTACACTAAACTTACTCCTGCGCGTATACTTGTAGGGTATGTTGTGAGCGGTGTGATTCTGACAGGAATTGGTTTATATGAGAAACTGGTAAAATTCGCCGGTGCCGGAGCCACAGTTCCTTTAACCGGCTTTGGTTATAGTCTTGCTAAAGGTGTCGAAAAGGCTATAGCAGAGCACGGTGCGATAGGTGCGCTCTGTGGTGGACTTACTGCGACGGCCGCAGGTATAACAGCGGCAATCGTTTTCGGCCTTTTAATGAGCGTTTTCTTTGAATCCGGCGACAAATCATAGTTTCACGTGAAACAAAGCAGAAAATTCTGCTTTGTTTTTTATTTTGCTTGTACTGTATAAAGTGATATGGTATAATAAAAAGGTAAAATATTTGATACAAAAGGTCGCAGGCGGTGAAAAGATGGGGAAAATAGTATCAATAGTTAATCAAAAGGGCGGTGTCGGAAAAACAACGACCGCTGTAAATCTTGCGGCAGGTCTCGGCAATGCCGGAAAGAAGGTTTTGCTCGTAGATGCGGACCCACAAGGAAATTCTACAAGCGGTTTTGGAATTAACAAAAAAGAAGTAGTGTTTTCAAGTTATGACCTATTAATAGGGGCGCAAAAGGCAGAAGTGGCTACGGTAACTACAACCTTCAAAAACGTCAGTGTAATACCGGCAAATATGGATTTAGCGGGTGCCGAAGTAGAGCTTATAACCATAGAACAGCGCGAATCCCAATTAAAACGCGCGTTATCGCTTGTTAGGGATAAGTACGATTACATATTAATTGACTGTCCGCCATCCTTGGGACTCATTACAATAAATGCTTTAACTGCGGGTGACACCGTTTTAGTACCGCTTCAATGTGAGTACTATGCAATGGAAGGACTTTCTCAGTTAATGTCGAGCATACGTCAGATTAAAAGGCTGTACAACCCCGAGTTAGAGTTAGAGGGCGTACTACTCACAATGTACGACGGCAGGTTGAATCTGACACACCAGGTTGTAGAAGAACTTAAAAAATTTTTTGCGAGCAAGCTTTACAAAACAACGATACCACGTGCGGTACGACTTTCCGAAGCGCCAAGCTACGGTATGCCGATTCAATACTACGACAAGCGCTCAAAGGGTGCGAAGGCGTATGATGAGTTGGCAAAAGAATTTATAAGCAGAAACAGGAGATATTAATATGGCTATTAAAAAAGGTGGACTTGGTAGGGGACTGGATGCTCTGTTTAACGAGAATTCTACCGACCAGAACGATTTAGTTACAGTCAAATTGATAGATATTGAGCCGAACAAAGAGCAACCGCGAAAGAAATTCGATGAAGGCGCTTTGCAGGAATTGGCAGAAAGTATACGCGAACACGGTTTATTACAACCCATTATTGTAAAACCGCTTACAAACGGTACATACAAAATAATCGCAGGTGAACGCCGTTGGAGAGCGAGTCGTATTGCAGGACTTGAAAAGGTGCCGGTTATACTAAAAGATTTCAGTGAGCAAGAGATTATGGAAGTCGCTTTGATAGAAAATCTTCAACGCGAAGACCTTAATCCCGTTGAAGAAGCGGTAGGATACCGCACCTTAATGGAAACCTATCATCTGACACAGGAAGAAGTGGCCTCGCGTGTTGGAAAGTCGCGTTCAGCGGTAGCAAACGCTTTGCGACTTTTGAATCTCCCTGAGCGAGAGTTACAATTCTTAAAAGATGGTGTTATAACTCCGGGACACGCCAGAGCAATTCTATCTGCAGATGATATTTTGGTACGTGAGCAGTTGGTTGAAATGGCAATTAACGGCGCGGCGGTAAGGGAACTCGAAAGGGTTGTACGCGCCGCAAAGACCAAACGCGAAAAGGTGTCGGGCAAAGCAATTTTCGGTGGCGACAGTTACTATACCGAAGTTCAACTCGCTTTAACCGAAGCATTACACCGAAAGGTGAAAATCAATAAAATCAGTGAAGAACGCGGAATTCTCAGTATTGAATTCTATGGCGATGAAGAATTACGCGATATAGCCGCCCGACTTGGCAAAACATATAGATAAAAAATCCCCTGTCATAAAAAAGAGAAGACTCAAATTAATGAGCCTTCTCTTTCTTTTTATCTGTAAAGTGATATTCCGACTTTGTCGG
>JAZNUZ010000048.1:0-2326 GCA_045592605.1 Acutalibacteraceae bacterium | reverse complement strand
ACCGTAATAACGGTCATTTCTGCCAGAATTTTAAGTGGTGTAAAGCGCCATTTTTCTAATTTTATAAGTTTAAAGATAAGCGGATTTAGTATAATAATTCCCGCGGTTGATGTAGCAGATAATATAAATCCGACATCTTTAAGTATGAACGGGTTTATGACCATGAGCATAATCGCCACAAAGCATAGCGAATTCAGTGGGTCGGTATCTTTTCTGAAAAATACGCCTAAAAGCATAATGATATACATAACACCCGACCTGACAACCGATGGGGACAGTCCGCACAAAGACATAAATAATAAAGTGACAAATATGGTTATAAGGGAAGAAAATTTACCCGGCATCTTTAAAATTTTTAATAATTTATATACACTTCCGCAAACAATCGCCATATGCGAACCCGAAACAACCATAACGTGACTGACACCGCAATTTCTGACCATTTTGTTAAAAGAGTCTTCTTCATAACTTCGGTCGCCTACCGTCATACTGTTCATAGTTGTGGCAATATCATACGGTAAATTCTCGAAAAGTGTACTTTTGAGTCCGTCGCGGAGTTTTGCTATATGGTACGAAAAATTCTTGCTTTGGGTTATCGAATGGATTTTCTTTATGTTGCCGCTAAACAAAACATTTCTTGAATAGTGAGAAAATCGACCCTTTTTTTTAAGGGTTGAAATTTTTATATCGGCAACAATGTCGCTACCTGTCGGGAGACTTTCTGAATAACTGTAAAGATAAATACTGCCATTTTCTATTCGTTTATCTTCGCAATCATTTACCTTTACTGTATATCGGATATAGTTGTCTATGTACGCGGCATCGGTGATTACGCCGATAATTTTAACCTGTGAATCGGTAACATTTTCGGCAGGAAGGATTTTGGTATAAAACTTAATACCGAAACTCACTGTTACAAAAAGGGAAACCAAGAAAATTATAATTAGTTCTCTTAAATTTTTATAAAAGCATGAAACGATTATTAAGCAAAGTAACAAGCAGATTAGGGGAACTATTAAGGTTTGGCAACTGAGCAGAACTGCAGAAATTATTATAGCCGGTATAATAGCCACAGTTATTGGTCTTTTAAGCGTAACCATATATACAAAAAGTAAGTGCCGCGTAAAATTAGCGGCACTTTTAATTATTTAAAGAATAACGGCAGTGGTTCGAGATATATAATATCATCGCGTTTGGCGGCATCACCTTCGGCTAATACTGCACATGCTCCGATTTCTATAGCCCCTGCTTCATTTACAAGTTTTTGTACGGCTACAAGTGATTCACCCGTACTTATTACATCATCTACTATAAGAACCCGTTTGCCTTTTATAAGCTCAACATCGCTGTCCCCTAAATAAAGTTCCTGTACCTTTTGTGTGGTTATAGAACGGACACTCACGTGTAGTGGATTGCCCATATAAACCTTCACACCTTTACGCGCTACTATATACGGTTTACCCGACTGGCGCGACATTTCATAAGCTAAAGGAATGCTTTTAGCTTCAGGTGTCAGTATAAAGTCAAATTCGGGCACCTTTTTAAGAAGTGCATCTGCTGCGGCAATGGTAATTTCGGTATCTCCAAAAAGTATGAAAGCCGCGATATCCAATTTATCGTTTACAGGGAAGCGGCGAAGCTCTCGCTCAACACCCGCAATGTTTATTTTATATGTTTCAGCCATTTTCAACACCCCAAAATTATTTATTTTTAATCAACCGGGAGGCCAGGCAAGGTTGCGACGGGCGAGAAGATGAAAGTGAATATGTCCCACTGTCTGTCCGCCGTCTTTACCGCAGTTGTTAACAACGCGGTAACCGTTTTCAAGGTTCTCGGCTTTTGCGATTTTTGCAATCGCTTCGAAAACCTTTGCAATTAAAATACTGTTATCTCCCGATATTTCATCGGCAGAAGCAATATGTTCTTTAGGTATTACAATAGCGTGGAAGGGTGCTTGTGGGTCAATGTCGGCGAAAGCGTAAACAAATTCATCTTCATAAATTTTGGTTGACGGAATTTCGCCTTTAACTATTTTACAAAACAAACAATCTTTCATAGTGTATATCCTCTCACGATTATTTTAAAAGAGTAGATACAGAGTTTAAGGCTTCTTCAATTTTCGAAGCATCTTTACCGCCCGCCATAGCAAAGTCGGGCTTTCCGCCACCGTTACCGCCTGTGATTTTAGCAACTTCGCGGACTATATTACCTGCGTGGGCACCTGCTTTAATTGCATCGGGCGAACAAGCGGCAGCAAAGGTGATTTTATTATTTGCGGTACCTGCCAAAACAGCAACCACATCGGGATTATTGCCTTTGAGCGTTT
>JAZNUZ010000047.1:0-7204 GCA_045592605.1 Acutalibacteraceae bacterium | reverse complement strand
CGGTTTCTTTTGCAGATTCGATACAAGTTTTCTTTAAATCTTCATCAAAATCTGTTTCTTTCTTAGAATAATAGTCAAAATCAAAGTCATAGTTATATTTATAGTAGGTATCTTTATATCCTTTTAATTTCTCATACTCACTAAAATCAAGCATATTTTTCAAAGGTGTTCCTGCTTGAAACAGGGGTAACACCCAAAGAGTATGTAGCACCCGAATACGATGAGCAAAAAGTAAAAGAAATGATAGCGGCTGATTGTTGTTAAATACATTTAAAAAAACCACTTAGTATACTAAGTGGTTTTTTGTTGTTTTATTTATTTATAAGGAAACTCATATGGCGGAATATAGGGCACTATATAAACTTTCGAAGTGTTATCCCTAAAGAACTCAGCAAGTATTTTTTCAGAGTTCTCATCGCATTTATGCTTGGGTTCGTTACGGTCGTAACAGTTTTTGGTGATTAAAACGTTGCCATATCCTTGAATGTAGGTATTGTTTTCAAAGATTGGTAAACAATCAACTTCTTTTTCACAAGCAATAACAAGTTGGTCGCTCGCACGGTCGAAAATGTTATTGGTAATTCTGAAGTTACGGTAGCAACTTGGGTGACCGCCCGTAGTAAAGCCACCCGAGAAACCGCGGTCAAGTCGGGTAGAGCCGAAACCACAACCACTTGTTCTTACTATATTATCTTCGATAGTGTAGTTGTTACCTTTGGCGATAATGCCGGTTCTAATCGTATCAAGGAAAGATTCAAAACCATATACACAATTTTGAATTATATTGCCTTTAAATAAAATGTCATCGGTAATGACGTTAGATTCTTTACTGTCTGCGCCACCCGCTACATATTGCGGAGAAACTGCAGCATCGTAAATCTGATTAAAATAGCTGTTTTCTACAGTATAGTTTCGGCATCCACCGTAAACTTCTACACCGTTACCTATTCTCAAGGCTCTGCCGCCTTTTATGCCGCGGAAATTATAACTGCATATATTGCCGCCAATCCATTCCATTTCGCAGTTTTTAACCGTTAAATCATCAATAGCAACAATATGGTAGCCCGACACACCGAATTTTGAATATTTTATGCAGAAATTATCAATGGTAACGCCGTGTGTACGAATAATAAAGGGTACAGTAAAACCAACAAACTCAATTGAATTAAAAAGTTTACCTGGGTTTCCTTCATCACAACGAAGGTAAATAGGACCTGTGGCTGTAGAGAGTTCCGGTGCACCGCTATCACTTAAAACACTGTCGGCTAAATGCACAAACTTAAAGTTGTGATTAAGGGATTCTACAACATCATAAGGGGTCTGGGTGTCAAATTCTGTGTCACGAACAATCCAGGTGTTGTCAATGTATGAAGGCATATCTTTATCGGCATACATTTCACCATCGTTAAATACAATAGAGCCTATATCCAAAAGGTCTTCGCGGTAGAACTTCCAGATTTTCTTATTATCATCTTCGTAGAAAAGTTCCCATTTGGTTTCATCGGCACTGTCTTCAGGTGAGCCATAGAATTTCGGTTTTTCACCGTCTCCGTAAGCGGAGTATGTAACGCCGGCGGAATTTTGTACCATCTGTACTTCGCGCCATAAGCCACCGCGTTCGAACAGAATACCATCGCCATCCTGGAACTTGAAATCATTTACCTTCTTTGTTGTTGCCCAGGCAGTTTCGGGAGAGAGACCATCGTTATCATCGTTACCATTGTTTGAAACATAGTATTTTGTTCCGGTAATAGTAGAGTAATCGGATGGAGTGTTTTTAATACTTTCGATTCTCTGGGCAGATAATTTATCTACCTCTGCCACTTTTGCCAAGCCTTTTGAATAATCCATTTTTACTTTTCTCCTTTCGGAAATAAAAAATCCCAAGAATTGTTCTTGGGGGTATGGTGCGGGTGACAGGACTTGAACCTGCACGTGAAAACACTAGATCCTAAGTCTAGCGCGTCTGCCAATTCCGCCACACCCGCATATTAACTTGTTTATTGGGGCAGCCGCGCCCCCGCGTAACTCTTGCGGTGCCCGAAATTTTTTAGGTCTTGGAGCGACCAAAAATTTCGACCACGGCGCCTTTTTAACCATCGCTGTTTCTCACACAGTGAGCGCTCGGTTAAAAACTGCCAATTCCGCCACACCCGCATATTGAGTATAATTTATACTGCAAAATAATTTTAACTGCTATTGTGAAAAAAGTCAATAGATTTGGAGATTTTAGTTGAAAATAATGCATAATTATTGTATAATAATTGTGCAAAAACAATTCTTAGCTTTAATTAGGGGTGGAACACGTGAAAGATAACTTAATTATTACTATCGGACGTCAATATGCAAGTGGCGGACACGAAATCGCAAGGGAATTATCAGAACTTCTCGGTATAAAGATGTATGATAAGGAACTTATTGATTTAGCGGCTAAAGAAACGGGGATAAGTCAGGAAATATTAAATACTTATGATGAGAATCCCACAAATAGTTTTCTTTATTCTCTGTCTCTCGGTGCATATTCGTTTGAGCATTCTTTTGCGGGTTCTCCGACCATACCACTTATCGACCGCGTTTTCGCGGCTCAGGCAGACATCATAAAGAAAATTGCTGACAATGAATCTTGTATTTTTGTAGGTCGTTGCGCAAACAGTATATTAAGAGACTACGAAAATGTATTATCCGTATTTATTCATACAGATATTGAGCGTAGAATTGACCGCGTGTGCGATTTTAAAGAATGTACAAGGTCACAGGCGGCGGATGAAATTCGCAAGGCGGATAAAAAACGTGCAAACTATTATAACTATTTCTCCGATTTAAAATGGGGTAATGCAACAATGTACGATTTGTGCCTTGACAGTCGTATCGGTTTTGACAATGCCGCCCAGTTAATAAAATTCTTTGCAGAGCATCACAACAAATAGTTTTAACAAATCACACCCACTTTCCGTATTATGTATTACGGGAAGTGGGTGTTTTTTTATGTCAGGATATAGAAAAAGGAAAAAGAGCAAAATAGTACCCTTAATTTCTGTTTTTATTGTGTTTTGTACAGTTTTGCTATCAATATATTCATATTTTTCAGTCCGAAGAATTATTGTAAACACAGCAAGAAATAAAGCGGAGACAATAGCATTCAATATTGCAAACAGAGTAATAAGTGAGCAAATGGAAAATGAAGAAATTACATATAATGACATAGTCAAACTTACAAAAAACGACCAACAGAATATTACCGCTTTAGAAATAGATATCGTAAAAATAAATCGACTGAAAAGCCAAATATCATCCGAAATATCGGCGGCCGTTACAAAGGACACGGATTATATTGTTGGGATTCCGTTAGGTAATCTTTTGGGAAGCGAATACACGTTAGGTTTCGGTCCTACGATAAAGTTTAAAATGCAGGTATCGGTTAATGTTGTTACGGATTTTCAGAGCAATTTTTATGCTGCAGGTATTAACCAAGTTTTGCATCAGATACTTATAAAGGTCAATATAAAGGGGAATCTGGTTATACCCTGGAATCACGCAGGTTTCAATACCGAAACAACCATAATAGCGGCACAAACCGTGCTTGTAGGACTGACACCTGATGCATACACAAATGTGCTTGAAAATTATAATAGCGGTGATGGTGAATCAAGAACTGTCGATGATATATTTGATTTTGCCGCTGCCAACTAAAAAACGCCCGTATCTGTTGATACGGGCGTTTTTGACTTATATTACGTGCAATACTGATTTAACGTTTGCAGATTTAATTTCTGCAATTTTTTCGCGGAGAATCTTTTCGGTCTCGGTTTTTGTTATAAACACTATTTCTTTAGCAATTCCGTTGTTAAGAAGTTGAACCTTACCGAAAATGGTATTTATTTCATCTAAGGTCTTTTCTGTGCAATTTTCAAGGTGTACGAATAGTTTTGTAGGAGTGTTTTCTAATTTTTCTACATAACCTTCATAACCTTCATCCCACGACAGATATTTACGCGCGTGTAGGTGCTTTACACAGTCAATGATATCGGCAACAACGGCACTGGCGGTAGGGAATTTACCGGCGCCGCGACCGTAGAACATAACATCATCAACCGCGTCACCCTTTACACTTACTGCATTATAAACATCGTTTACCCCCGATAGCATATTGTCTCTTGACACAAGTGCGGGGTAGACGGATGCAGAAATCTTGCCATTATCAAGTCTTTTTGCGCTACCGATTAATTTTATTACATATCCTAACTTATCGGCATAATCGACATCTTCGAGGGTTATCTCGGTAATGCCTTCTGTCGCTACCTGTTCCGGATAAACGTGTTTGCCAAAACCCAAGGCTGCGAGAATGCAGATTTTTCTACAAGCATCAAAACCAAGAACATCGGCATCGGGATTACGTTCGGCATAACCTAAATCCTGAGCCATTTTAAGAGCGACATCAAAAGACAGATTTTCCTTAACCATTTTTGTGAGTATAAAGTTTGTAGTACCGTTAAGGATACCGTAAATTTCTGTAATTTCGTTAGCGTTAAGGCATTGTGCCATGGGACGCAGTATCGGGATACCACCGCCAACACTTGCTTCAAAAAGGAAGTTGACGTTGTTTTCACCGGCAATTTTTAAAAGCTCGGCACCTTTTGCGGCAACCAATTCTTTGTTTGAAGTAACAACACTTTTGCCGTTTTCAAGGCAACTTTTAACAAAGTCAAACGCGGGGTTAACGCCGCCCATAACTTCGGCAACAACCTTTATATCAGGGTCATTGAGAATAATATTAAAGTCCTTAATAAAGCGGTCAGAATAATGTAAATTCGGAAAATCGCGCAAATCAAGTATGTATTTTATATTAATTTGATTTTTTGCTTTAGCCTTAATGGAATCGCCATGTGAAAAAATCACCTCGGCAACACCTGAGCCGACAACACCGTGGCCCATAATTGCAATATCAATCATCTTTAACCGTCCTATATATTTATTTCCTATAATATACCATACTTTACAAACATTTTCAATCGTATTTTTGGAAAAATATTTTTTTAGGGAAATATTAAAAATGGTGGTTTATAATGGATATAGAAAGAAAGAAAAATTTTATTGTCAAATTCTTGTTTTATGCCATTGTTATTTTGGTGTCGTACTTCGTTTTTAAATATATGCTTAGATTTTTATTGCCGTTTATTATCAGTTTCATTTTGGTTTATTCATTGCAAAAACCATCTTGCTTGATTGCAAAACGATTCAATTTAAAACAGAAAACAGTAAGTGTAATATTGGTTTTGTTGTTTTATGTTTTGATTTTCACGCTTGTGTTTTTGCTGCTTTTTTTGATGATACGGCGGTTTGAAAGAAATTCGGTAATTACTTCACTAATTAGTCTTGCATCTGATGCTACGGAAAATTTATTTTCTATGTTCGGAAAATTTGTAAAACATTTACCGGAATCCGCCGTGGCGTATTTTAATTCATTTGCAGAAGAACTACCCACAAAATTCGGCGGATTTCTCACAAATGGGGCATCGCGAGTTGTGTCTGGGATGGTGTCATCGGTGCCTGAATTATTGTTTAGTTTAATTATTACGGTTGTTTCGAGTTGTTATTTTGCAAACGAGTATGAGCCGCTTAAAAATTTTTTTCTATCCGTCTTGCCGAGTAGCAGGGTGAACTTTATTATTTCGGTTAAAAAAGTCATTAATGAGAATGTTATAAAAATTATCAAGGGTTATTTTTTAATTTCCGCAATAGTTTTTTCGGCTTGTTCGCTCGGGTTTCTTTTTTTGGGACAAAAGAATGCGGTTTTAATAGCGGCGGCGGTTACCATTGTTGACATTTTGCCGGTTTTGGGTGTCGGTACGGTGCTTATCCCCTGGTGTGTAATAGAATTTATAAAGGGAAATATTTTTTTTGGTGCAGGACTAATAATTATTTATTTATGTTCGCTTGGAATTCATCATATTCTCGAGCCGCGTTTTGTGGGTAAAAATGTAGGAATACCGCCGTTCATAAGTCTTGTTTTTATGTTTGTATTATTAAAATTATTTGGATTTTTTGGGATGATAACGGCACTTTTAACGATAATTGTTATAATTAATTTATACAAAGATGGGATTATTGGTTAGTGTGTCATTTTAGCGATTGACACATAAACTGTATTGTACAAGTACTTGTGCCGAAAATCTATATGCAAATACACTTTACAGACGGTGTAATGATGGATAAAAATCTTTTTGTCACAGGCACGGTAACCCACGCCGCCCGCGGTAGAGATTTGTTGCGTAAAAGCGGTATAAAGGCTTATGTTGAACGCTCTTTTGCGGCGGATAGAATTGGCTGCGGTTACGGAATTGTTGCTGTAGGAAATAAAGAAAAGATAGCCGAAAAATTGAATTCGGCGGGAATAAAGGTACTCGACGTTAAAAAATTATAATAATAAAACAGAACGGAGTACTATTATGATTTATCTTGATAACGCGGCGACCAGTGGAATAAAGCCGTCCGGTGTAATTGAAGCTGTAAGGAATGCCTTAAGACAAAACAGTGCCAATCCTGGTAGAAGCGGTTATAAAACCGCTATGGATACGGCGTACGGAATATTTTCTGTCAGAACAAAAATAAAAGATTTTTTCGGTGCTGACAGTGAAGAAAATGTGGTGTTTACGCTTAATTGCACCCACGCTGTAAACTGCGTTATCAAGGGAATCGGTATTGATACAGGACATATTGTTACGAGTGATATAGAGCACAATGCAGTTATGCGGCCGCTTAAAAAAGTGACTGATAACAGTGGCTTGAGTTTCAGTACGGCAAAAACCTATTACGGCGATTTTGAAAAAACGCTTGACAGTTTTAAAAAGGCAATAAAACCTGATACGAAACTCGTTATATGCACCCACGCTTCCAATGTTACGGGCGCAGTCAATCCAATAGAAAAAATTGGTGAGATGTGTAAAGATGCCGGTATTTTATTTGCGGTAGATGCGGCTCAGAGCGCGGGTGTGATGAACATAGATATGAAAAAAATGAATATTGATTATTTGTGTATAGCATCACATAAGGGTCTTTATTCGCCTATGGGAACGGGTATTTTAATAGCTCGGAAACCCATTAAAAACACAGTGCTTGAAGGCGGAACAGGTACTTCTTCAATCGATTTTAATCAGCCGGATGAGATGCCCGAAAGATTAGAAAGCGGCACCGTTAACGTTCCCGG
>JAZNUZ010000046.1:0-2116 GCA_045592605.1 Acutalibacteraceae bacterium | reverse complement strand
TATTTAAGGAACAAATTTTAAAGGTGCGTAAAACACCTGCAGAATATGCTTTAATGGCGGTTATCGTAATTTTTGCGTTGGTTGCATCGGTTTTACTGTTTTTATATTCTGGGCAGTATCCGATTTTTATCTTACTGATAGTTGCAGTTTTTTATGGTAGCGGAAAACTGCTCGGTATGTTTTCGATTGAATATGAGTATATTGTAACCAATTCTATGATAGATATTGATAAAATTATTTCAAAAAGCAGTCGAAAAAGAATCGCATCATTCGAAAGCAAAGACATTATCCGATGCGAAAAAGCAACGGGCGTAGCACCCGTTACAGATGCAACCGACAGATTTATCTGTTGCAATAAGGATGACAAAGATGCCTATTGGATACTTGTAAACAAAAACGGCAAAAAAACACTTATCATGTTCTCCCCCAACGAGAAAATAAAGGAAGCCATAAAACTCGGCGCTCCAAAGAATTTACAGAGAGAACTGTTTAACTGATATGTCAGAATATAAGGAAATAAAGAAACCAAATATCCCCGTTCGCGCCACCGACTCCCATAAAGGTACGTTCGGTACGGCTCTGCTTTTTTGCGGTTCGTACGGCTTTGCGGGAGCTGCAGTTTTAGCGGCAAAAGGGTGTCTTAGAAGCGGTGTCGGGCTTGTAAAACTCGCCGTTCCGAATAAAATTTACGATATATGTGCCGCCGCTGTACCCGAAGCCGTGTTTTTACCACTGAAAAGTGATAAGGCGGGTAGATTTGGCAAAATAAATAAGCGGCAGTTATCTCTGCACATACAAAAAGCAAACAGTATTTTAGTCGGCTGCGGTATAGGTGTGTCCGAAAATAATTTCAAAATAGTAGAATATTTAATAGAGAATGCTAAATGCCCCTTAATAATAGATGCAGATGGAATAAATTTGCTTTCTTACAATATAGATATATTAAAACGGGCAAAAACTCCTATAATATTAACTCCGCACCCTGCCGAAATGTCGCGACTTACAGGAAAGTCTGTGGAAAACATACAAAATAATAGGGAAGTGACAGCCAAGGAATTTGCCGTAAAGTACGGCGTGTATTTTGTGCTTAAGGGAAATAAAACGGTAGTTGCCGCACCAAGTGGCGAAATTTTTATTAATCCTACGGGAAATGCGGGTATGGCTACAGGCGGCAGCGGAGATGTTCTTAGCGGCATTACGGCATCTCTCTTATGCCAAAACACCGATATATTATCCGCCGTTACATCAGCCGTGTACATTCACGGTAAGGCAGGAGATTCGGCGGCAGAAAAAATGTCAGAGACATCTTTATTACCAAGTGATATTATAGAAGAGTTACCTTGCGTGTTTAAAACACTTGAAGGGTAGCGGTTTATGTGTCAAAGATTAAAATATTACCAATAATTTTAGTTTTAATAGTTTTGTGTGCCTGTAACAGTGCAAAGGTGAAACCGGTCTCTGATGCGCTGAAACTTACGGCACACATTTCCTATTTTAACAAGGAATATACCTGTGAGACCGAAATCCAGAAAAACGGCGATATGACACTTGTTTTAACACAGCCCCAGATAATGTCGGGTGCAAAAATAGTTCTGACAGAAAATGAAGCATATGCCGAGTTCCAAGATATCAAATATCCTATTGATATTAATAGGGCAGGTGGCGCGCCGTATTTTGTTTTGGGCGCTTTGCGTGACACAAAGGGAAAGTGGGCAGAAAAGACAGATAAGGAATATGTGTTAACGGGCGAATTTGCAGGTGAAAAGTACGAAATCACCTATGCCGCAACAGGTATACCGATTAAACTTACCGCCGATAATATTATGGTAGAATTTATGAATGTGGAAATTATAAAATAAAAAAGCACCCGAAAGGGTGCTTCCCATAAGGATGATTAAAACCTCGATGAAATTCATCGAGGTTTTTCTTATGTTTATCAGATAGAACCAGCAAAGCTTTTGTAAGTGCAAATGCTTTTTTAGGTGACACCCAAACCCATTTACAACAAAAAAGTTATATTCTGTGCTAACGCGCAGAGTGATATTTTCACTTCGTGAAAGTGTTATTACTCCTTTTGGTCGTAGTGGTATTTTATTCGCCCAAAAAACTGTCCGTA
>JAZNUZ010000045.1:0-6908 GCA_045592605.1 Acutalibacteraceae bacterium | reverse complement strand
GTTGCATCAAGGATTTGTCTTCCTAAGACCGCTTGGCCTCCGACTTAACAGTATCAACGTTTTTGAGAAAAATTTTTGCGATAGAGCTGCCAAGTTGCTTTGCGGACTTTTTCTGTTCGGATGAAAGCAATTTGTCAATAGCATCCAAACCGTTATTTTTTATTGATTGAGAAGGTTTACAACCTGCGATTTTAATATCACTATCATCAAACAAACTAATCCACCTTGCTTTCTTTGTAATTTTTTAAGGCAGTTGCTAACTGTGCGGGACACGAAGTCTGTTTAAATCCACACTTAATATTTTCAAGTTTTGCGATAACATCATCAATATTCATACCAATAACAAGACTGGAAATTCCCTTTAAATTTCCGTTGCAACCACCCAAAAAGACAACGGAATTAATAATACCGTTATCATCAACATCTATTTCAATGTTACGCGAACATACGTTAACAGGTGTGTAATTAAATTTCATTTTTAAAACTCCTTGAAAAATCGGCTTCTTTAAACAACTTCTGGGTATATGAACTAACCAGTTCAAATGTATTTCTAAAATAACATTCGCCCTTAGGATGAGTACAGGTAAGACTGTCCTTTTGGCAACCGCTGAAGGTGATGGGTCCGGAAATCAGAACTATTACATCATAAAGGGTAATATCTTTAGGCTCTTTAGCCAAAACGTAACCACCCTTTGAACCTTTATAAGACTTTACTATTCCACCTTTAGAAAGTTTGTGCAGTATCTTCAATGTGTATCTCGGTGTTACGCCTGTGCGTTCAGAGATACTTCCTGCATCGAGCTTTTCACCAGTATCGGCAAGACAAGCAACTATTCTAATGGCGTAATCTGTTTCACAGTTCAGAAGCATAAATTATCTATCCTTAAATTTATTACTGCGTACAGGATGACGCAATTTTCTGAGAGCCTTTGCTTCTATCTGTCTGATACGCTCTCTTGTTACGTTAAACTCCATACCAACTTCTTCGAGTGTATGACATCTTCCATCGTGTAAACCAAAACGTAAACGTATTACCGCTTCTTCACGCGGAGTAAGGGTTTTAAGAACGCTGTCTATATCCTCATTTGTGATGGTTTTAAGTGCGGCATCATCGGGAGCTAAGGCATCATCATCGCGGATAAAGTCCATAAGGCGACTGTCTTCTTCGGGTCCGATAGGCGTTTCCATAGAAACGGGTTCTTGTGCCACGCGCATAATCTCACGAACACGTTCAACAGACAGATTCATCTTTTCTGCAATAAGTTCTTCGCTCGGCTCATAACCGTTTTCGTGAAGTAATTGACTTTGAATTTTTTTGAGTCGGTTGATGGTTTCTACCATATGAACAGGAATACGTATAGTTCTTGCCTGGTCGGCAATAGCGCGTGTAATCGCCTGTCTGATCCACCAAGTAGCATATGTTGAGAATTTAAAACCTTTTGTATAATCAAATTTATCAACTGCTTTTATAAGACCAACATTACCTTCTTGAATCAAATCAAGGAAATACATTCCTCTACCAACATATTTTTTAGCAATACTTACAACAAGTCTTAAGTTAGCTTCTGTTAAACGTTGTTTTGCCGACTCATCTCCATTGCTGAGCTTAATTGCAAGTTCTATTTCTTCATCCGAAGACAAAAGCGGAACGCGACCGATTTCTCTCAAATAAACTTTTACCGGGTCATCAAGAGCCACCATATCAATATTAACATCATCATCTAATTCATCAATATTGATTTCTTCAAGTTTTAATTCATCATCGGTAGGTTCGCCATCAAGCTCTAAAATAGGCGGCTCTGCAAAGAGTTCATCTATATCATCGGGCGCGTTTTCAAGGTCATCTAAAGAATCACCTTTAGTTTCGCTCTCATCAAATTCAGAAACTTCCTTAATATTAAGATTTTCATTGTTTTCTAATTCCTTTTTCATTCCCTATTCTCCCTTTTTAATATTAATAATATCCTGAAGATTTTTTTGCCAATCTTCAACCGAAGAATCACCGGCATTCCCCAATGCCTTAATTCTGCTCTCACTGATTATAACATTGATACAGTCATACAAAACATCCTCAGCGTTTTCCACACCGTTTTGCAAAGAAACAATATAACCGAGTTCCGACGGAGTAAACTTATCACCAAGAAATGATATATCTATTGTTTTATTATCAATTAAAATATCCGCAAATTCGGTATATATACGTTTATTGAGCTCAGACACCATCTGGTTCGGCTTCAGTTTTTCATATGCTTTTTCAAACAAGTCGGGGTGCTGTAGCAAAACCGATAAGAAGGTTTCTTCCGCTGCCACAATTTTAGGAATAACACGTTTTTCGGGATTGACATCGTTTCGGGTAAATTTAGGGGTCACGATATCGTTAATTTCCTTCTTAACGCGTTGCTTTGAACGGTTATTTCGTATTTCCTTAATTTTTGCGGCCAGAGCAGTCTTAGAAACGCCGTATTTTTGCGAAAGTTTACTTTCGTACAAATCTACCGTTAACGCATCATCAACCGATGCTAAAACTTCAGCAGCTTTTATTAGGTATTTAAGTCGACCGTCATCAGATACCATATCAATGCCTTCGGCAGCGCGTAACAAACGATATTCAATATCACTCACCGCGCCATCAAGCAACATTCGGAATCTTGCAGGACCGTTCTTTTTAATAAATTCATCAGGGTCCTTACACTCAGGTAACACCAAAACACGAATCGGTATACCCAAATCCTTCATAGTCTCAAGCGCTCTCATAACAGCCTTCTGACCTGCAGCATCCGCATCAAGTGTTACAACAATTTCTCTGGTATAACGGCTAAGTAATTTAGCTTGTTCTACGGTGAAAGCAGTGCCGAGTGGCGCCACAGTATTTACAAATCCCGCTTGTTGAAGTGACACAACATCCATATTTCCTTCAACAAGGATAATCCGTTCACTACAGTCGTTTTTAGCAAAATTTATACCAAAAAGGTTCTGACCTTTTTTGTAAACCAAGGTATCGGTAGTATTGATAAACTTTGCGGCCTTTTCATCCTGTGGATTCTTTCTTCCGCTAAAAGCAATTACGTTACCGCGCAAATTGATTATAGGAAACATAACTCTGTTTCTGAAACGGTCGTAACACTTTCCTGAACTGTTTTTAGAAATAACATTTGCCTGAAGCATATCGGCTTCGGAAAATCCCAATTTCTTAAGATGTCGGAGAAGCAAATCCCAATCATTTGGTGCCGCACCCAGACCGAAATGCTTAATAGTTTTAAGGGTTAAGCCACGACCTAACAAATAATCAAGCGCCCATTTTCCGTTCTGTGACATCAGATATTGATGAAAAAATCGTGCAGTTTCCTTATTGATATTAAGAATGTTTTGCCTGAGTTTCTGCATTGAATCATCATAGCTATCATCGGGCAGTGATACACCCGAGCGCTCGGCAAGTAACTTTACCGCTTCAATATAATCTAAATTTTCGATTAATTTAGTAAAGGTAAAAATATCTCCACCGACACCGCAACCAAAACAATAAAACGAGCCGTTATCGGGATACAATGTAAAAGACGGAGTTTTTTCGTTATGAAAAGGACAAAGACCGATTAGGTTTTTACCCCTTCGTTTTAAATTAACATAAGGAGATATAACTGTTTCAATGTCATTTCGGTATTTAATTTCAGATAGAATTTCTTCCGGAATTGCCAAAGTTATTCCCCCTTTTTAATTAATAATTCCAGGATTTCGGTATGTAAATATCGCTATAAGCAATCGTTGCGTAGTGGTCGGTCATACCCGCTATATAGTCAACAACCGCACGTTCGATGCCTTCGTTTTCCATAATTTTTTTATATTCAAAAACTAATTTTTCGGGGTGAGACATATAATAATCAAAAAGTCCTTTAATTATCCCGAATACCTTACTTTCTTCACCTTTAGCCTTTGGATTTCTATATACACTATCAAAAAGGTAATCGTGTAAAATATCATAATATTTGTTTGTATAGTCATCCAATTTTATAAAGTTTGTGCTATTATTAACAACCGAAGTGACTAAAGTATTAATTCTCTCGCTCTTTGTACCGCCAAGAGCGGAAACAACATCACTCGGTAAATCGGTTTCTGAAATTATGCCGCCGCGTATGGCATCATCAATATCGTGATTTATATATGCAATACGGACGGAAACACGAACAACTTGTCCTTCAAGAGTCGAAGCCCAGTCACCTTTGGTATGACAAAAAATGCCCTCAAGTACTTCTGCGGTAAGATTAAGACCTTCTCCGGATTTTTCAATCACCTTACAAACTCTCACACTTTGAGCATAATGGGTAAAATCAAAAGAAGCCAACTCGTTTAATGCTCTTTCACCTGCGTGACCAAATGGTGTATGTCCAAGGTCATGTCCTAATGCAATGGCTTCGGTAAGGTCTTCATTCAGTCTTAAAGCCCGTGCAATCGTACGCGCAATCTGAGAAACTTCAAGAGTATGTGTAAGTCGAGTTCTGTAATGGTCAGATTCAGGAGACAAAAAAACCTGTGTTTTATGTTTAAGTCTTCTAAAAGCTTTTGAGTGTATAATTCTATCTCGGTCGCGCTGAAATTCGGTTCTTAAAGAACACTTATCTTCATAAATTTCTCTACCCCGAGAATTGCAGCTCAACATTGCATTGTCAGACAAAAACAATTTTTCCCTTTGTTCAAATTCTTCCCTAAAATTTGCCATAATTCCTCCGAAAATACATTCTTTGATAATATATTCGTTAAAAAATGCCAAAAACCTTTAAAAATTAAAAATTTTTCTTAAAAGGTGCAAAAAACTTGTCAATTTCTTCCATATCTACCCTGCCGTTTAATGAATTAACCAGTTTTTCGGAAAATTCCCCATAATATTTCTCTTCAACATTTGCTTTAATAATTACCTGAGTTGAAAAATCAGTATGTACCGTTTCGGCAGAAAAATTTTCCAATATTTTTTTAACAATTTCAAATTGATTATATTCGCATTTAATATTTACAGATATGCAGTTGCGCATTTCGTAAATTTCTGAATTTTCAACGGCACTCGCCGCGGCAGAAGAATAGGCTCGTACAAGACCGCCAGTGCCGAGCAGTATGCCACCAAAATAACGAGTCACAACAATAACTACGTTTTTAAGATTATTTCCTACTATAACATCCAATATAGGCTTCCCCGCCGTTCCGTGCGGCTCATTATCATCTGAATAACGGGCTATATTTCCGTTTTCTAAAACAAATGCATAAACATTGTGTCTCGCATCCCAATATTTTGACTTGATATCAGCTATGAATTCAAACGCTTCACTTTCGCTTTCCACATGAGAAATAGTAGCTATGAAACGTGAGCGTTTCTCGGTAATTTCTACATCGGTAGTATTTAAAACGGTTGAAAAAAGTTCCATAACTATCCCCCAGACATCTTTTTACCCTAAGTAAAAGAAAACCGTAACCAAGCGGTTACGGTATACTTTAAAAATAACTTACTTGTCCAAGCCAAAACGTTTCTTGAATCTGTCAACACGTCCGCCTGTATCAACTAACTTCTGTCTTCCGGTAAAGAACGGATGACATTTTGAGCAGATATCTAAATGGATATCTTTTTTTGTTGAGCTTGTTTCAAACTCTGCACCGCAAGCACACTTAATTACAGTCATTTCATACTGTGGATGAATACCCTGTTTCATGGTGTCACCCCTTTCAAAAATTCGATAACATAGTGATGATACCATAACTCTCGCAAAAAAGCAAGTAAAATTTACTTATTTAGAAGAATTTTTTTAATATGTTGATATATTTCGACTGTTTTAAAGCGAATTTGATAGTTTTGCGGCTCAGTTGCTATATGAGCGGTATCAGAACTTACACATTCTGTAAGACTCGCATCGGTGGCCGCAGGAAGACAAAGCGCGGGAAACATAACACACCACCAATTTTTGCCCTTTGCTTCACCGATTTTAACAACAAGCGCATTATAAATCCCTGCGGGTAGAGTGAATTTTTCATATTCCCTTGTATTAAAATACGACTTATCAATCTGTACTGTCACATCATAATTAAAACCATTCTCACGAATAACTTTTTTTACAATTTCTAAAATTTTTTCTTTGTTATTTTCTGCCGCAGTAATTGCTTCGGAAAGATTAATGCATTTATCAAACGACAAAATGTCGGCGTTAATAACGGCATCACGGACAAGGAGTTTTAACTCCTGGTCTTTAGCGCTATCCGAATTTGCCAGAATATGCAATCTTAATACATTGTTTCGCAAGTCATCACATTTTGATTCAAATGCCACAGCATCGACAGATACTGTTAAAACTAACGCTATCAAAAAAGCAATAACTAAATTTTTCTTATTAATTTTTTTCATAAAAAACACTCCTGTCCTTTTTATTCAAATTGAATATTGACAGAAGTGTTAATTTTTATTCAAATATTATCGCCTTATTTGTTGGGTGGGTAATATATGCTTCAAACCCGTTTTTCTTTAAATCTTTAAGACAATCATTTGCTGAAATTTTGTCAGAAAATAAAGTGAAATAGGTTGGTCCACTACCACTGAGCGAAACTGCCAAAGGATTGAATTTATTTACAACGCGTTTTATTTCGGCGTCATCCCAAGCCACAGAAAAAGAATTTTTGATTCGTTTTGAAACCGCATAAATATCGTTGCTATCAATGTCGCTCACAACCGCCGGAGTGTCCACGTGTATCTTTTCGTTACAGTTATCAATAACATCGTACATATACTTCGTCGATTTTTTGTTTCCTTTTTTTGCCAACAAAATATAGCAATCCGGAAAATCTGATATCGGTGTGCAAATTTCACCTATGCCACTTACAAGGACTGTGCCGCCGTGTAGAAAAAACGGAACATCGGCGCCAAGCATCAAGGCTAATTC
>JAZNUZ010000044.1:0-2522 GCA_045592605.1 Acutalibacteraceae bacterium | reverse complement strand
TCTGCTGAGTCGGATTATTTCGCTTTCTTTTTGAGTTTTCCGCTCGTTGAATTTCTGCCAGGTGGTGTCATATATAAGACCGAGTTCGCGGCCTATAGGCATCAGTCTTTCATCCGCATTATCCTGGCGGAGAAGTAAACGATATTCGCTGCGCGAAGTCATCATACGGTAGGGGTCGGCACAACCTTTTGTTACAAGGTCATCAATAAGCGTACCGATATAACTTGATGAACGTGAGAGCGTAAAGGGGGACTCGCCCTTGATTTTTCTCGCGGCATTTACACCGGCAACAAAGCCTTGAACGGCGGCTTCTTCATAACCTGATGAGCCGTTAAACTGACCCGCGCCGTAAAGACCACTGTAGTTTTTTACTTCAAGCGTGGGATTGAGTAATGTCGGGTCGATACAGTCGTACTCAATAGCATAAGCATTACGTATGATTTTTACATTTTCAAGTCCCGGAATTGTGTGATAAAATGCAATCTGCACTTCTTCGGGAAGCGAAGAAGACATACCCTGAAGATACATTTCTTCTGTATCGGCACCACACGGCTCGATAAAGAGTTGATGTCGTTTCTTATCTGCAAAACGAACTATTTTATCTTCAATACTCGGGCAGTATCTCGGGCCTATACCTTCAATGTTACCCGAATATAAAGGGGAACGGTGAAGATTATCGAGTATTACCTTTTTGGTGTCATCATTTGTATAAGAAATATGGCAAAGAACGGTGTTTTCGCGCGTTTTTGTAGTCGAATAACTAAAGGGTACGATTTTTTCATCTCCCGCCTGTTCTTCGGTTTTCGAGAAATCTATACTGTCCTTTGCTACTCGCGCAGGGGTACCTGTTTTAAAACGGCGAAGTGGAATACCGAGTTTTTTAAGAGACTCGGAAAGTTCATTTGCGGGAAACTGACCATCGGGTCCGCTTGAGAAAGAAACTTCACCCACAAATATTTTACCCGCGAGAAAGGTGCCTGTCGCTAAAATTACGGCGCGGCAGGTATGCTCGGCTCCAAGTTTTGTACAGACGACCCAGTCATCCCCGCTTTTTTTAATATCGGTTACTTCCGCTTGTTTAACATCAAGACCTGACTGCAGTTCAACCATGTGTTTCATATAACCGCTGTAGGCTCTACGGTCAATCTGTGCGCGTAGAGAATGAACGGCAGGGCCCTTGCCGAGATTGAGCATACGGCTCTGAAGCATATTTTTATCGGCCGCCTTGCCCATCTCTCCGCCTAAAGCATCAAGTTCGCGCACTAAGTGGCCCTTGGCGGTACCGCCTATTGATGGGTTACACGGCATATTGCCTATCCAGTCGGCACTGACTGTAAAAATTACGGTTTTAACACCCAGTCTTGCGGCGGCAAGAGCCGCTTCAATTCCTGCGTGTCCGGCGCCTATTACCGCAACATCATAACTTTCGGCTTTATAACTCAAATTTAACACCTATTTTCCTACACAGAATTTTTTAAACACTTCATCGGCAACAACATTTGTAACGCGTTTTCCCGTAAGTTCGAAAAGCGCCGACAACGCATCATCCACACAAACACCCACGGCATCTATGGTTTCCCCCGATATAAGAGCCGCCTTTGCTTCGCGTATAGCGGCCAAAGCCCGTGCGGCGCAGTCGCGTTGGCGCTCACTTCCAAGCACCAAAGAATCGGGATTGATAAAGCATATTTCGGTTATCTCTTCTATTTTTTTGGTAAGTTCGGCAACGCCATCACCCTTCTTTGCCGAAATCGTAACGGTGGGAAGAGTGCCAAAATCTTCGGCCGAGAGTTCTTTGCCTACATCCGATTTATTTATAATTATAATTGTCTTTTTATCCTTTATTTTTTCAATAAGCGCTCGGTCATCATTATCGAGCGGCTCGGTCGAATCGAACACCGCTAAAACAAGTTCAGAAGTGTCAATCTTGTTTTCGGCAAGGGTAACACCTGCGGCTTCAACTATATCATCGGTCGAGTGAATCCCCGCGGTATCCGCAAGACACAAGGTTATGTCGCCGAGCATTACGGTGTTTTCTATAATGTCACGCGTAGTACCCGCAATATCGGTAACGATTGAACGGTTACTGTGTGACAGCAAATTCATAAGTGTACTTTTTCCGACATTCGGCTTTCCTACGATGGCGGTATCAATACCTTCGCGAAGAATTCTACCTGCATCATAGGTTTTAAGCATTTCTTCGAGTGCCGCTTCACTGTCCTTTAGCATTTTTCCGAAATTCTCATGGTTTAATTCGGGCAATTCTTCATCGGGCTCATCCGCAAAATATGCGATGGATGCCGCGGCAGAAACAAGGTCGGCTTCGATTTTTTCGATTTTACGGGCTAAATTCCCTTTAAGAGCCGAAGAAGAGAGCTTCAGTTCGCGTTCACCGTTTGCAGAAATTATACCCATAACCGCTTCTGCCTGTGTCAAATCAAGTTTTCCGTTTAAAAAGGCGCGTTTTGTAAATTCGCCACGATCAGCCAATCTTGCCCCATTTCTCAAACAGGTTTCCAATA
>JAZNUZ010000043.1:0-5883 GCA_045592605.1 Acutalibacteraceae bacterium | reverse complement strand
GTTTGTTTGGAAATATTTTTTTCAAAAAGCCTTTTAAGATGATATTATATCTATTGACATCAAAAAAATTGAATAGTATAATTATATATTAATATAACTTTTGTAGGAGTTTTGATATGTTATCTCAAGAAATGATTAATTTAGGAAGAGTACGCTCGGTAATCAGAGAAATGTTTGAGTATGGCAACAAACGTGCCGCGGAAATAGGCAGAGAAAACGTTTTTGATTACAGTTTAGGTAATCCAAGCGTACCAGCGCCGCAAATTGTAAATGACACACTAATTGATTTACTAAAAAACACCGACCCGGTCCAGTTACATAGTTATTCTTCGGCTCCGGGCGACCCACAAGTAAGAACTAAAATTGCAGAGAATTTAAATAGAGAATATAACACGAATTTTTCTGCAAGTAATATATATATTACTTCGGGTGCTGCGGCTGCGCTTTGTATTACTTTTAAAGCTCTTGCGGAGACGGATGATGAATTTATTGTATTTGCACCTTTTTTTCCGGAATATAAGGTTTTTATTGAAAATGCGGGTGCTAAACTGTCTGTTGTAAAATGCCGCGAAGAAGATTTTCAAATAGATTTTGCGGCACTCGAAAATGCAATAAACGAGCATACAAAAGCTGTGGTAATTAATTCGCCTTGTAATCCATCGGGAGTTGTTTTCAATCGTGAAACAATTACCGAATTAAGCAGAGTATTAACGGCAGCAGAAGAAAAATACGGTCATCCAATATTCTTAATTTCGGACGAGCCTTATAGAGAATTGGTATACGATAATATCGAAGTTCCTTTTGTACCGAATTTTTATAACAATACTATTGTTTGCTATTCTTTCAGTAAATCTCTTTCAATACCGGGAGAACGTATAGGTTATATACTTATTTCCGATAAATCAGTATTTCCTGACACAATATTTGAAGCGGTTGCTGGTGCGGGTAGAGCGCTTGGATACGTTTGCGCATCCAGTATGTTCCAAAAGTTAATTCCCGTTTGTATGGGTAAGACTGCCGATATAAGTGTTTATAAAAAGAACAGAGATTTACTTTGTAATGCTTTGAGAGAGTATGGTTTTACTCTGCCCAGTCCCGATGGTGCGTTTTATTTGTTTATAAAGGCATTGGAACCGGATGCTAATAGATTTTGTGAAAATGCTAAAAAATTTGAACTGCTCTTAGTACCGGGGGATAGCTTTGGATATCCGGGTTACGTAAGAATTTCTTACTGTGTATCGACCGAGCAGATCATTAATTCTTTGCCATCATTTAAAAAACTTGCGGATGGCTACAGAAACGGGGAATTTTAGTGAATAAACTTGATGTTGCGCGAGAAAAAATCAATGATATCGACAAAAAAATGTCGGAGCTTTTTTGTGAACGTATGAAAGCGGCCGAAATGGTCGCAGAATATAAAAAAGAGAATGGATTACCTATCTTTGATCCCGCAAGAGAAAATGCTATTATCGATAATAACTCAAAAAATCTTGCGTGTCCGGAATATGCTCAGTACTATATTAATTTTCAACGCGATGTTATGAAAATTTCGCGCAAATATCAAGAAAAATTGCTTGATGGGATGAAAATTGCGTATAGCGGTGTTGAAGGTGCGTTTGCGCACATTGCGGCGGGTAAAATTTTCTCTTCGGGTAAGAGAATAGCGTTTTCAAATTTTAAAGAAGCATATCAGGCTGTCATTAACGGAGAGTGTGATTGTGTAGTTTTGCCGATTGAAAACAGCAGCGCCGGAGAAGTCGGAAATGTCATTGATTTGATATTCGCAGGTAATTTATATGTGAATGGTGTTTACGAATTGTCGGTGTCCCAAAATTTGATTGGCGTTCCGGATGCAGAGATAAACGATATTAAAAAGGTAGTCAGTCATATTCAGGCGCTTGAACAGTGCGACTCTTATATAAAATCTCACGGTTTTGAAGTTTCTATGTGTGAAAATACCGCACTTGCGGCTCAAAAAGTTGCGGAACTAAAAGACAAATCCGTTGCAGCAATCGCAAGTATTGAAACCGCAGATTTGTACGGACTTAAGGTTCTTGATGCGAATATTAATGAAAGTCATATTAATACAACCCGATTTGCAGTACTATCTTTATCCGAACATTTAAAGACCGTTAATAAACCGGACAATCATTCAATTTTAATGTTTACCGTTCGTAATGAAGCCGGTTTTCTTGCCAAGGCAATCGAAGTAATCGGAAAACACGGTTTTAATATGCGGAATTTACGAAGCCGTTCTATGAAGGAACTCTTGTGGCAGTATTATTTCTATGTGGAAGTTGAAGGAAATCTGCATACAAAAGAGGGAGACACAATGCTTGCAGAACTCGCAGAATATTGTGATAAATTAAAAGTAGTCGGCACATATTACAATCATTTGGATTTAAAATAATAGGTGTTTTTATGATAGTTAATGTTGATTTAGAAGACAGGGGATATGACATACATATTCAAAAAGGTGTTTTGTCGAAGATTAATTCCATTATACCGCTTGACCGTAAAGTACTTATAGTTACCGATGACGGTGTACCTTCCCAATATGCTAAAACCGTTGCCGCACAGTGTTACTATCCTGTTGTCGTTACGGTCAAACAGGGCGAAAATTCAAAATCTTTCGCTAAACTTGAAGAATTATGTAGTGTTATGCTTGAAAATAATTTCACCCGTAAAGATTGTGTTGTTGCCGTTGGCGGCGGAGTTGTCGGTGATTTATCCGGTTTTGCGGCAGCTACTTTTATGCGTGGTATTGATTTTTATAATATCCCTACAACCGTTCTTTCTCAGGTTGATTCTTCAATAGGCGGCAAAGTTGCCATTAATTTAGAAGATGTAAAAAATATTGTTGGTACATTTTATCAGCCAAAGGCAGTAATAATTGACCCAGAAGTATTAAAATCATTATCGGAAAGACAATTTTCTAACGGCCTTGCCGAAGCGGTTAAAATGGGTATGACTTCTGATGCGTCACTTTTTGAGTTGTTGGAGCAAAACGATCCAAAAGAGTGTATTGAACAAATTATTTATAAATCTCTAATGGTAAAAAAACAAGTTGTTGAAAAAGATGAAAAAGAAAACGGTTTGCGCCGTGTTCTTAATTTTGGTCATACAATAGGTCACGCCATTGAAAGTTTAAATTTAGGTAAATTATACCACGGTGAATGTGTCGGACTTGGTATGCTCTATATGTGCAGTGAAAATGTGCGTACACGACTTGAAAAAGTACTCAAAAAGTTAAATTTACCTACAAGTATTTCACTTGATTCTCAGGAAGTTTTGACAGTTATTTCACACGATAAAAAATCCGAAGGTGAATTAATTTCTGCCGTTTTTGTCGATAATATCGGCAGCTTCCGAATTGAAAAGGTTACTAAGGAACATCTTATAGGCTTGTTATAGGCGGTGAATTTATGGAATTTGGTTTGATTGGTGAAAAACTCGGACATAGTTTTTCGGCTGATGTACACGCAAAAATGGGTAAAAACTATAATTTACTCGAAATTCCCCCGGAAAACTTAGAGTCATTTATTAAAGACAAATCATTTAAAGGTATAAATGTCACTATTCCATATAAAGAAAAAGTTATTGAACTGTTAGATGTTATTGATAAAAATGCAAAAAAAATCGGCGCAGTAAATACCGTCGTTAATAAAAACGGTAATTTGTATGGATATAATACGGATTTTGATGGTTTATATGAATTGATTTCAAAGCATTTTGCTAATTTGAGCGAAAAAAAGGTTCTGATTTTGGGTGATGGCGGTACAAGTAAAACCGCATATGCCGTTCTAAATAAACTAAATGCCAAGGAAATTTTGGTGGTTAGCCGACATCCTAACTGTGAGCAAATTTCTTATCTGGATGCAGTGAATTTACATAATAATGCCAACATCATTATTAATACCACACCTGTTGGTATGTATCCATCGGTAAACGGCACGGCAATTTCACTTGAAAACTTTTCTTCACTGGATTTAGTCGTAGATGTTATTTATAACCCTATTCGTAGCGATTTGGTGTTATCGGCGCAAAGAATGGGCGTAAAAGCTGTGGGCGGATTATATATGCTTATCGCACAGGCAGTATCTGCTGCAGAGTATTTTGATGATAAGAAATACGACCAAAATGTTATTAAAGAAATATTTACAGAGATTTTAAAAAACAAAAGCAATATTGTTTTAACCGGTATGCCGGGCTGTGGTAAAAGCACTGTAGGAAAAATTATATCCGAAAAAATGAACAGACAGTTTGTAGACACCGATTCACAATTTACCGAAAAAACCGGTTTTGAAATTACGGAGTTTTTCAGTAAATTCGGTGAAGCTGAATTTCGTAGGATAGAGAGTGAAATCATTGCAGAAGTTTCACTTAAAAACGGTTTAGTGATATCTACGGGCGGTGGCGCGGTTTTAAATAACGATAATATCCGTAATTTAAAGCACAATGGAGTTGTTTTCTTCCTGGAGCGTAATCTTGAAGATTTGGTTCCGACAGATGATAGACCGCTTTCGCGAAATTTTAAAGACTTAGTAAAAATTTATAACCAGCGTATTGATATTTATAATTCTACAAACGATTTTAAAGTTCAAGTTACTTTTCCGGAAGCGACAGCTAATGAAATTATTCAAAATTTTGAAGGACTTGATGGTTAAATGTTAGCAGTTATCGAAAAAAGTAGGGCAGAAGGAGTGGTTTGCGCTCCGCCATCTAAAAGTATGGCTCACAGATTACTTATTTGCGCCGCTTTATCAAATGGTATCAGTGAAATCAGGAACATCGCTTATTCTGAAGATATTTTAGCTACGATTGATTGTTTAAAGTCTATTGGTGCTAAGTTTGAAATAAAAGAAAATTCCGTTGTGGTGAGTGGTACAAATCCTAAAAACATAATCGATGAAACAACGGTTTTTTGTAGAGAGAGCGGGAGTACTTTAAGATTTATTTTGCCGTTATTGTTGCTCAGTGGCAAACGTTGCACACTTAAAGGTTCGGATTATTTGCTGAAGCGACCAATGGATGTATATGAAGAACTTTGCAAGAAAAACAAAATGGATTTTGATGTTTTTTCTGATAGCATTAAGGTTAAAGGTCCGCTACAAGCAGGGGAATTTGTGATAAAAGGGAACGTAAGCAGCCAATTTATAAGCGGTATGCTTTTTGCACTGCCTTTACTACATTCAGACAGTAAAATTAAAATATTACCACCCATTGAAAGCCGTTCATATATTGATATGACAGTTGATGCATTGAAAACTTTTGGTGTTTTTGTTGATTGGCTTACCGATGATACGCTTTTTGTTAAAGGAGACTCTCAGTATATTCCTACTTCTGTAACTGTAGAAGGGGACTACTCTAACGCCGCTTTTTATGAAGCGTTTTGTCGTATCGGCGGTAAAATTTCTGTCGGCGGTTTAAATAGTGCTTCTTTACAAGGTGACAAGGTTTATAACACTTTATTCGAACTAATAGAAAATGGCTATGCAACAGTAGATGTAAGTGATTGTCCTGATTTAGCGCCAATCCTGATTACAATGGCGGCTATGAAAAATGGCGCAATCTTTACAGGAACCAGTCGCCTTAAAATGAAAGAGAGTGACCGCGGCGTAGCTATTTCGACCGAACTTAAAAAATTCGGCGCGAATATTACAATAGAAGAAAACAGGATAATTGTTAAAAAAAGTACTTTATATACTCCCGATTCTGTTTTGTGCGGTCACAACGACCACAGAATTGTTATGTCTCTGGCCGTAATTTCTTCGGTCTATGGCGGAAAAATTTCGGGCGCCGAAGCAGTTTCAAAAAGCTTTCCCGATTTTTTTGAAAAAATTAAATCTCTTGGAATTAAGGTTATGTTAAATGAAAATTAAT
>JAZNUZ010000042.1:0-2813 GCA_045592605.1 Acutalibacteraceae bacterium | reverse complement strand
CGGCCGAGCATAAACAAATAGGTTTTCAGCGTTACCTTGAAATTGTACCGATTTTTATTGACTATCAAATCCGAAAAAACATCGATAGCAATATCTTCGGCGGCGTGAATGTCATGCACATATCGGTTAATAAAGAACACAAGATTATCAAAGTAATCCTTCATTATTTCGTCAAAGGCACTCTCATCACCTTCAAGAAAACGGCGGTAGCTACCGGCGCCGTTATCCATATATTTTCCTCCTGAAACTCGGGCTCACGTCTGAGCCCTTCACTTATTATACAACTGAGTGGGTAGGAATTCCTTATAAAAAACGCAAAAGCCCATAACTTTTGCAAGTTACAGGCTTTCATCTTTATGAGTGTTCAGTTCTCGGCGATGCTCCTATAACCGCATCGGAATTCTCTGAACACATTATAACATATAGGTAGTATGTGTGCAAGTTATTAGCGATATTATACTATTTATATTATCCTAATGCAACCATACTGAAAACAAGCGCAAACAATGCAACGGTTTCACAAAGACCTACAACAGTAATGTACTGAGAAAAGCCTTTTCCGGTTTCAGCTAACGCATCTGCACCTGCTGCACCTGCTCTGCCTTGGAAGATGGCAGAAGCCGCCATTGCAATACCGGAAGCAATTCCGAGACCTAACAAAAATGCAGGGTCAGCGGTAGATGCCTTCATCTGTTGCATCAAAAGAAAACCGTAAATTGTCTGTGTAAGGGGTGCACCGGCAAAAACAGTAAGTATAAACGGTGCCGCTTTATTGCTCATATAGCACTTTTTCCAAGCACCAATCGATGCTTGACCCGCAATACCGATACCAATCGCAGAGCCTATTGCGGCAATACCCATAACTAAAGCTGTTGATAATAATCCCAAATTCATAATAATTCTCCTTTATAATCAATTTATTCTTCAAATGGTTTAAATTTATGACCACTCCACGACATATCCAAATGTGAGGAAAATTCCAATGTGTTAAGTCTGATTCCGTGAACAATAACCGACAGAATATTTAAGACCATATTAAGTCCATGACCGAACACTAAAAGAACAATAGCGAGTATCATAAACATAAAATTACCAAGTAGCGGACCCGCTAACTCATTTACCGTTGCCGATATTGCGGCACCCGCAAGTCCAACGGCCCAAAGGCGTATATAAGATACAATATCTGAGAACACATTAACTACGCCAAGTAGTACCGATACAATATTGATAAGGCTTGAAATGATGGATTTAATTACACTGCCCTCATAGTTTGAGAATACAAAGCTCATAACAAACCCTAATCCTATTAACAAAATGGCAACCGTTCCGACAGGAACACCGCCTATAATTAGCCCGAAACTAAATACCTCACCATTTACAACAAGGCTTAGTACCAAATAATAAATACCTATGAGTTGTAATATTGAACCTATATCACCGAGAATTTTTGCCGACCTTCTATTCCTCACAGCGCCTTTAATGTGCGCTACAGTCAACTGAATAAGTGCCAATGAAAAACAGAAAATCTGCAAATTCTGTGCGGTGGTAAGCCCAACTCCATCAGAAGTCCAAGGCAGACTCCAAATTTTATCTTCATAGACATTGGAAATTACAGGTATCGATAAAGACTTAAGCCACTGCGGTAACTGTTCGGGCGAAAGGCCAAACCAGGTACATGTAAGTGTTCCCCACAGTATTGTTGACAATCCGAAAAGTCCTATAAGCAAAAATGTGGGTGCAATCGGTTTCTTGGTAATCAGCGATTTTATAATCGGAATGGCTGCAATAGCGCAAATCAGCAGTCCGTATCCGCCATCTCCGAAAATAATTCCAAAGAATATGAGTATAAATGCTAAAAACCATCCGGAAATATCGTACTCAAAATATCCGGGAGCCGTGCCCAGAAAATCGGTCAACGGATAAATCAGGCTTACAAACTTGTTGTTTTTGAGTTTGGTAGGAACATTATCTTCTTCACAAGGTTCCTCCACAAAAAGCCCCCACGAATTATCCTTTGCCGTCTGCTTGAGTTTGTCAAGCTTTTCCTCTTCAACAAAGCCCTTAAAATAAGCAACGGTAACGGAACTCGCCGATAGATCTTGTGAATCCATACCCGTAACATAGGTTTCGAACTCAACTTCCTTTTCCAAGTCCTTGATTGCTTTTTTCAGGCTCTCGGCATAACAGACATAAGAAGATATTTCTTCATCTATCGATTGAATCCGAGAACTCAATTCAGTAATTCTTTGCCTGATTTCAGCGGTGGACATCTTCGGCAGCGAAAATTGGTAACCACTCAAAGAGAATTCGGCTTCATCCCCTTCTTTTACCAACAAGAACCTAACTGTAGATTTATTTGCGTAAAGCTTTACGGTTTTCACAGAGTCAGGAAGAGCATCATACTCGGATTTTGGCATCTCGTAAAGTACAAGCCCGATGCCGTTTAATTCTAAGTCGTTTATACTGTTCGGGTCAATGTCACCCCAGTTTTTTATACGTTCAAGCTCACTTTCGAGCGCGGCTTTCTCTGATAAACACGAACTTTTATCTTCGGTAAGGGTATCAATTCGGTATCCAATTTCCAAAGCCTTTTGGGTGTCCAACACCTTTTGCTCTGCGTTTTTAGTTTTGCCGATAGCAAAAACGGCGCGTTCGAGCAAGGCAACTTGCTCTTTATATTGATTGAGTTTTTCTCCGAATCCTTCACTTATTTCAATATGAACAATTCCGAGTTTGCGAAGTTTTTTAAGGGTTTCTTCTTTTTTATCCGCCAAAGTTATGAGAGAAACCTTTTTCATAGGCACTATCATAAT
>JAZNUZ010000041.1:0-4092 GCA_045592605.1 Acutalibacteraceae bacterium | reverse complement strand
TTGCTGTGTTCCTTGCAGTAATGTTGCTCGGCTCATACGCATCTTCGGGTGGAAATGCCGTGCTCACAACCATCAATTCCGCCGTTTCGTTTATAGACCGTTTCTATAGCTTTACATCGGGAATTTCCGATTTATCGGATGTTGTATATATGATAAGCTTCTCTTCACTTTTTGTTTTTCTTACCGTTCGTTCGGTTGAGAGAAGACGTTGGGCATAAGGAGATTTTAAAATGGAAAAAATTAAAAACTTTTTAGCTAAATTTAAAATTAAAAATAAAAATGCCCTTCGCCACGGAAGTTACGCCATCATGGTTACTGCGGTAATTATCGCGGGTGTTATACTTCTCAATGTATTTATGGGTATTTTAAGCGAACGCGGTGTGCTTTCCTTTGATGTTACTTCTTCAAAGGTAAACACTATGAGTGAAGAAAATATAGAATTCTTAAAAACCGTTGATAAAAAGGTAAGTATTACCGTTCTTTCGACCGAAGAAGCCTATTCGGGCGGTACAATGAACGAGTTTTCAGCCAATTATATGGGTGTTGTTGATGATGGCGGCTACTATACCCAGACAATCAATATTTTAAAACAGTATCCGCAGATAAATGACAACATTTCGCTCACCTTCGAAAACTTTTACGGCAGTAAAACCGAAGCGGTCAACGAAAAGTACCCCAACCTTTTCTACGGTGATATTTTAATAGAATATACCGACGCTGCGGGTAAAACCCAGAGCCGCCTTGTCGGTTTCAGTGATATTTATTCCTTTAGTGACTCTTCGGGGTATGCCGATATGGGTTACGGCTACTACTATATTGATGCTAACAAAGTAGAAACCGCCGTTTCGAGCGCTATCAATATCCTTGTTAGCGAAGACACAAAAAATATGGCGCTTATCTCTTCTCACAGCAATTCCGAAGTTTTCAAAAAAATCTATGCCGAATCTTTAAAACTCAACGGTTTTGAAATTTCGGAAATAAACACAACCATCCTGCAGTCGATTCCCGAAAACACCGATGTTCTGGTTATTGCCGCGCCGACAAGTGATTTCCTTGAAAGCGAAATCAACGTGCTTGGAAACTGGCTCAAAAACGATGGCAAACTCGGAAAATCTTTAATCTTTATCCCCGGCAACTCTATGAAAAACTATCCTGTTTTAAAGGAATTTTTGGCAGAATGGGGAATTGAGTACAGTGACGGTCTTCTCTACCAGACCGATAAAAACTACTATTACGGTGAGCCTACCACTATGCCTATGTTTTTATCGAATTCTGATTTGACCGATGAAATTGCGCCAAGCAGCGGCAATTTCTCACTTCTTTCAAGCAACCTTGTTATGAAAAAGTCGTATGACAATTATGCAGCAAGAACACCGTATATCATTGCGAGTACAAATGATACAGTAACGGTTGCTCCCGAAGGCATCAGTGAGAGTTGGGAGCCGGAATCAAGCGCCCAAAAAGGCACTTATCCCGGTCTTATCGTAACAGAAGAAGTGAACTTTGTTGACAACGTGCGCTGCACAGGTTATGTTGTCGCATTCTCTTCACAGGAATTTATATATTCTTCCTGGGCGCAGACAAACAACGTTCAGAATATGGATGTGGCAGTAAACACCGCTATGTTTATCTCGGGTATGAATACCGACAAGAAAGTGTTTACCTCAAAAACCATTTCAACACAGAGTTTTGCCAGTGATATAACCGAAGCCGATACTAAGGTTATTGAGACTATATTTGTTGTATTAATTCCGTTGGCAGTCGCCGCCTTGGGTGTTGTTGTATTTATAAGGAGACGTCGTAAATGAGTAACGAAAACGAACATATAAATCCCGAAACACAAGAAGAGACAACCCAATCTACTATATTTTCCGACCCTGCGTACTATAACGCGCCCGTCAAAACAGAAAAAACCGTTAAACGACCTTTGCTCACTAAGGTTTTATCCGCCGTTTTGGCTGTTGCGGTTCTGGGTGCGGGTACCTTTGCGGCGTTTAAACTTATCCCCGAAAAAAAAGAAGAAACTTCCGTAGATACTTCTGTTTCGGTAACGGCAACGAGTGAAATGGATGTTAAAAGTCTTTCACTTAAAAACGCCAACGGCGGTGTGACTCTTAACGCGGAAATTACCGAAAAAGATGGCGAGTCTTCGGTTGACTGGACCGTAGACGGTGTTGATGCAACACTCACCGATAGCTCAACTATATCTTCTTTTTCTTCGAGTGTTCTGAAACTAAACGCGCTCGAAAAATTCGCCGCAGATGATGCCGATTTCGGCTTTTCAGAACCGAATGCAGAACTGACAGTCAACCTTAAAGATAGCAGTTATTCTCTGTCTATCGGTAAATCGGTGCCGTCGGGTATCGGATATTACTGTAGCCTTTCTTCCGATAAAGAAAATGTTTATATAATTGATGGCGCTATAGCCGATTCGCTTATGAATTCCACCGATACTTCTTTTGCATCTAAGGTTGGGTTTGTGAGTGTTAAAAATGATAAAAACGCATCATATTTCAGTGAAAATTCCATTATTAAGTTCGATTCTATAAGCATTTCGGGCAAAAAGCACCCGATTCCTTTTAAAATTGAATATTTGGATGATACCGACTATAATTCGTTTTTCGCGTTTAAAATGGTCAGTCCTACTGTAAGAATTTGCGACAACGATGTTCCACAAGCCGTACTTGATGCTTTTGCGGCAGGATTTTCTTCAATCGGCGCTTATTGTTACACCCCGACTGCCGAAGACCTTAAAAAATACGGTCTTGACAACCCCGATTATGTTGTTTCGCTTAGTCTGGGCGGTGAAGCGCATACCGTTAAGTTTACCATGCAGAACGATGGTTATGCCGCTTTTATTGATGACAAAACCGATATGATACAAAAAGTGTCGCCGAGCAGTATTGCCTTTGCGACAAACAGTATTGAAAGTTACTATAGTAAGTTTGTAGTGCTTGAAAACCTTAACGGAATTAAACAGTTGAAGGTTGAAACCCCCAAGGGCTCATACGTTTTCGATATTAAATATACCGAAACACCCGAAGGACAGGATGACCAATACGAAGCGAAAATAGGCGAAACCGTTTTGGATATTAAAAATTTCAAAAACTACTATAAAACAATGGTTGATTTTGCGCCGATTTCTTTTGATATTATAAAGGTTGGAAGTCCTTTTGTTAAGATTACCTTTATTCATTCTTCGGATATAAAGGATACCGTTCTTACCTTTACAAAGGCTTCTTCACTTCGTTATCAGGCCGAAATTGATGGTATACCGATAGGCCAGATTACTTCTACTATTCTTGAAAAGTTTATTTCCGATACCGAGAAGGTATCAAACGGCGAAACGGTAAAATAAAAGGGAGATTTTTATGGAGCTGAAAAACAAAACCGTATTATTTTTAGGCTCTTCGGTAACCTATGGTGCAGCATCGGGCGGTGTTTCCTTTGCCGATATTATGTCAGAGAAATGCGGCATTAATATGATTAAGGAAGCCGTATCAGGCACAACCCTTGCCGATATAAAGGACACTTCCTATGTTTCGCGACTTAAGAAGATTGATAGAAACACGAAGATTGATTTGTTTATTTGTCAGCTTTCAACCAACGATACAGACCCGAACAAAGTTCCCAATCCCGAAGACACCGAAAAGGCAATCCGTTTTATAATTGACTATGTTAAAGAAACTTTCCGTTGCCCTATAGTCTTTTATACAAGCCCCCGTTATGACAATCGGTGTTATGAAAGGCAGATCGAACTTTTAAAGAAACTGCAAAAAGAGTACGGTTTTTATGTGCTTAATTTCTGGGAAGACCAAGAAATGCTTTCTGTAAGCGAAAAAGATTATAAAAGATATATGCAAGACAGCGTTCACCCCACACTCGATGGTTACAGTGAGTGGTGGACACCTAAATTCATAGAATTCTGTGAAGCGCTTTAAAACAAAAACACCGCAATTAAAGAGTCGTACTCTAAAGGACCGAAAAAAGAAGCACGAAAACTTCGTGCTTCTTTTACTTTTGTCTTATACCTTGACAAGCAGGACATTTGGGCGCCCAAATCTCACTTGTTAGGGGAACCTAAAAGCCTTT
>JAZNUZ010000040.1:0-6501 GCA_045592605.1 Acutalibacteraceae bacterium | reverse complement strand
AACCATACTCCAGCCGAAAAGAACACCGAAATATCTTGCCGAAACCCACGAGAGAACCGAAGTCATACCGGGGTAGTAGAGATTAACTAAAAACCAGGCGAGATAATAGGCATAGGACTTACCACAGGTTGCTTCCGCATAGTCAATTACGCCGCTTACCTTTTCGTATTTAGTAGCCATAACTGCGAACTGCAATGAACAGAGTATCATTAAAACACCCGTTATTACCCAAGCCAATATTCCAAGCGGCATATCTCCGCCCGTTGCCGCTAAAACGTTTTGCGCTTTGAAAAATACGCCAGAGCCGATAACCGTACCAACAACCATACAAATGGCGGTCGGCAAACCATATTTTTTGCTGAGTTTCTCCAAAAAGATCACCTACCTTTTTTAAAGTACTTTTATCTGCGAAATGTGATTTTAGAAGCGGAAATAAATAAATGGATTATATGTTCCACCCAAAATAAACATTATACAAACCATAAAGATAACAACAAATGCGATGTTTGTGACTAAATTTGGAATTTTAAGTTTTTCAATCTTGTTTTTCCAGGGGAACATACACAAAATACCAAGCGGTATATAAATAAGTGCATACAAAATATCCGTGTTGGCAATAATACCGAGAAAAGTATCGGAAAAATCAAAACTGAACATATGTCGAAGTGTTATAATAAGTTGATTAAAGTCGGTGAGATTAAATAACACCCATCCGATGAGCACTAAAAACATAGTGTAGAGCCAACGGAAAAAAGATGGTAATTTATCTAAAATTTTATGTAAGAACAACTTTTCGATTAACAGTAAAGCGGCGTAGTATAGCCCCCAAAGCAGAAAATTCCACTGTGCGCCGTGCCAGAAACCTGTGAGTCCCCAAACGATAAGAATATTTAAAATCCAACGGAATTTCTTCACCCTGTTACCGCCTAATGGGATATAGACATAATCTCTGAACCAACTGGAAAGGGAAATATGCCATCTGCGCCAGAAATCAGTGATAGAGGTTGAAATATAGGGATAGTTGAAGTTCACAAGAAAATGAAAACCGAATATGCGGCCTAAACCGATAGCCATATCACTGTAACCCGAAAAATCGAAATATATCTGCAAAGCATAGGCAACAGCTGCAACCCAATAAAGCCAAGAATTATACTTTTCTATGCCGCCGTTATAAATAAGTGTAGCAACGGCGCCCGTATTATTTGCAATAATTACCTTTTTTGCAAGTCCTATTATAAATCTTCTAAAGCCGCCCACAACTTCATCAAAATTTTCTTTTCGGTTAAGAATTTCATCTTCAACCGTTTCATATCTAACTATCGGTCCTGCTATAAGTTGCGGGAAGAATGTAACGTAGAGAGTTAAGTAAAAATAGTTTTTTTGCAGACCGATTTTTTTATTGTATAAATCTATTACATAAGACAATATCTGGAAGGTATAGAAACTTATACCGATAGGAAGCGCAATCCTTTGTATTAATATTGAGTCCCCAAAAATCTTATTTAGGTTATCAACCGCAAAATTCAGGTATTTAAAGACAAACAGACTGCCTACCAACAGAACAACTGTAGAAATAAATACTGCCTTTTTAAATTTAGGCTTGTTTAATTTATCAAGCTTATCGATAAGCAGACCGCCTATATATGCCACAGCAGATGTTAGCAACATCAAAATAACAAACTTCGGTTCTCCCCAACTGTAAAATATTATCGAAAAGAAAAGGAGAACTGCGTTTTTATATTTTCTTGAAGGTATCAAGAAATATGATACCAGAACAAGCGGGAAGAAGAAAAATAAAAATGTAAGAGTACTGAAAACCATTTATTTACACTCCAGATTAAAAGCATTACTTTTGTAGAAATTTATGTTTCCGATAAAAACAACCTTATCAATAGCGTTTTCTTTAACATAAGAATTAAAGTCAAACGTTTTTCCCATCTGTACCTTGTAATTTCTTAAATCTATAGAAAAGGTTTTATTATAGTGAGATGCAATTAGTTTTAAAATGGCGTTATCATACGATTCGCCGATTAAAAGGATGTTTTCCAATTCATCCCGACCTGAGTCAAAGATTATCTCACCCGAGTCATCCCCGTAGTAGCCGCCGTACGAAACCCATTCAACTTTTTCGGCGTTTAAGCATTTTTCCTGCGTTCCGTAATTATCTACTTTTTTACCTTTTTCGGTTATGGTAAGTTTCGGGAAATCAAAGGCGTAACCGTAAAAATCTTCTCGGAACAAGTCTGTACCTGCAGATGCCGCCTTACTTCCCTGGTATGTACTGAAAATCAGTTTTTCTTCGGTCGGCTTCAGTGGTTCGGATTTACAATCGAGCAAATCCAAAAGTTCGAGATATGCTTTATAAGAGCCTTTATAATTCCAGTGATGGTCGGTTCTGAAAAAGTTTTCTTCAAATTCGGAAAAATTGTTTATTTCGTAAATACCTTTTTTTGTGTCACTAATATCAAGCAACGACATCATATGTTTTCCGGCTTCAATACGGGCATTTGTTTCGAAATTAATATCGGTGTCTTTTTCTATGTAGTAGGCATAGAAATCAATTTCGGGATTGGCGGCGATAATTTTATTGTAATTTTCTGCCTTTTGTTTGAAAGAAGGGATATTTTCTTCTAAACTCTCAGGGGAGTAAACAATATTATCACCAAAAAGATTAAGTCCTGCATAGCTGATATAAATATTGTTATTTGAATTCAAAATCGGTTTGATGAGCGTATTAAGATATCTTGAATTAACACCGTTGTAGACCCTTTTAAAAGTCTGAGAACCGATAATCTGGTCGGCAAGCGCTTTTTCTACCGAGTCTTGGAATTTGCTGTCAAGTAATGTAGAAAAGGTAGGAGCAACTATCTTTTCACTGTAACGGTTTTCGTAGGTGTTGATATCTTTTGGGAAAAATACAGTTCTGCAAAGACCGGCGATAAGCACCAGGACAATCACCAAAACAAACGAAATGTCGCAGAACTTTTTAAAGGAAAAGTTTTTGAATATTTTCATATATGTCCCCCGAATTATTAAATAAAGAAGTGTAAAAACCAAGCATCATTAAATGTACTGTTAAACGAAGTTTCAAGTCCGTCAACGCATACATTATAGATGTTTTTAAGAGTGATGAAGTATATTGCTACCGACAGTATTAATGCAACAAGCCCTAAGGCTATACCCGAAACAATTTTAATCCACATAGCAAAGGGAAGTATAATACCAAGTCCCAGTCCTAAAACACCGCTTGAAATGAATGCATTTATAATAAGGTAAAGCGTTTCACCGCTGAAAATGTTTTTTGTAACGAATTTCCACATATTAAATTTATTGTTTTCAATATATTTTTTGGCTCTCTTTTGCAGACAGGCATAGAAAATTTTCTGTATGTTTTCTTTTGTCCAGTCTTCTTGACTTAGAGTCATCATAACATTGAGCGCCCTGCAACAAACCCAATATACTTCCTTATATTTTCTGTAGCGGATGATTATAAGCGAAAACAAAAACCCTATAAGTCCGAGCCCTATAAAGATTATACCCTTATATTGAAGACCTAACTTTTCCGCCGACAATAACGCGGGTACAATAAAGGCAAAGGCCGCTAAATATATAGTTATAAGCTGGTCTCGCTTGGTTTGCTGCGCTGCAAGTTCTTCAAACACGCGCTGATACATTGTGTTGATATTAAATTCGGGATTTTTTCTGAATTTAATATCTTTTGTGTCACGATATTTAAAGTATACGGGTTCTTCTACTTTCTTTTTACACATTTTCTCCACTCCCTAAAAGCAGGATTTTACATTTCATTATATCACAAGAAAATAAAATGAGCAAGAAAACAGCACACTTTTGGTGTGGTATTTTTTAAGGATAAATGGATTTAAATAACGAATTGCAATACACAAAATGCTATGTAAATTACAAGCATCAAAATACCCTGCCAGCGCGAAAGCTTTTGCTTTATAAGTGTGGGAATTGTCAGAATTGCCATTACCGCAAGCATAACGGGTATATCCAGTACCAAAGAAGAGTTGATTCCGCCTATAAGTCCCGACACTGGAACCTTAAACGGATTAAGTGTAACAGCAACTCCGCTTACGAGCACAAGATTAAATATATTTGCACCGATTATATTACCTAAAGAAAGTGAACCGTGTCCCTTAACAAGAGATGTAATTGCGGTTACAAGTTCGGGCAAAGAAGTGCCTAATGCTACAATCGTAAGACCGATTACCTTCTCAGAAACACCGAAATTTTCGGCAATAACAATAGCGTTATCAACAAGTAAATCTGCGCCTATAGCTATAAGCACTGCACCGATAACCAGTAATAAAATATCTTTAAGCAGACTGTCTTTAGTACCGCTTTCTTTCGATTCAACAACATGGTCTTCACCGCTGGCGGCTTCCAATTCCGCTTCGGATAAAGCGGCACCTGCGCGTTCTTCCAAAGCTACAGTTGCAACCGAAGGCGCACTTTTCTTCATGCGCAAAACGGTGGTTAACATATAAACTACAAATGTGGTCAGCAATATAATACCCATTATAAGCGAAAACTCACCGAAAATATAGGCACCCGCACAGTAGATTGCAGCAGAAATAAAGAAGAACGAAACAGGCAAAGCCAAACTCTTTCTGGCGGCGGCACCGGGCTTTATTGCAATTGTCAGTGCGGCAATTAAAGACGTATTACATATAATTGAACCTATTGCGTTACCGTAAGCAATAGAACCACTACCCTGTAACGCGGCACCTGCCGATACCATTACTTCGGGAAGGGTAGTGCCGATAGAAACAACCGTTGCGCCTATAAGTATTTCGGGCAAATGAAAACGACGGGCGATACCCGAAGCGCCATCTACGAACCAGTCGCCGCCTTTAATAAGTAGGACAAAACCGACCGCAAGTAGTAAAATTGGAATAATCATTATTTTAACCCCTTTTTCAATAATATCGTTTTTATTATATCATCTGTTTTCTGGTAAAACAATATTTTTTTACGCTTGAATTAAAATACACTTTTAGGCTAAAAACTATTCCCAGCCAAAAATAATAGCCCACCAAAAAGGTGGTGTGGTTTTCCTAATTATATTCTCAGTTAATTATGGTTTTTACGGGATACTCTGCGTTCAGCATTTTTTCGAACACTGCGGGTGTTACCGAAAAAATTACTGTACTCGAGACTTTGGCGGATAACAACACCTAACGCGGTGTTGCTACCGCGTCGCCGAACATTTTTGCTAAAGCAAAAATTATTCTCATCCGATTCTATTCTACAGTAAAAAAATAATAGCCCACCAAAAAGGTGGGCTATTATTTTTGGAAAGGGAGCACAAATTCAAACCCTTTTGAATTTGTGACCTATGTGTTCGAACCCCTACATGTTTTAAGGATGGTGTTTTAAGTTATAATAGTAGATTTGTATCTGTGCGATATACTGGAATTTGCGGATGTAATAAAAATAATTGATTTGGGTATCCGAATTCCTCAATCAGTTCATCTTCAATAAAGCCGAATTTTTTGTATAGCGCTCTTGGTGCAATTCCTTTTTCATCATCTTCTCTGAATGTTGATACAGATATGTCTTTTGTTCTGTCCAACAGTTCTAAGGCCTTGCTAAGCAAACACGAAGCAATTCCACATCTTCTGTGTTTAGGAGAAACACCTAAACAACAAATCATGTTATGACCTCGTGAAAACAAAAGCACACCAATAATTTTTTCATTATCGTCTTTTGCACACAAAGCCTGTCCTTTGCTGATAAAACGTACAACTGTGTTGCGATGTTCCTCAATTTTTTCGTTTGTTTCTAAACCGGGGAAATTCCAACTAATATCTTTTACAAGATTCATCCAGTTATCAATGTCAGAAGTTTTCCCAAATTGAATCATCATAATAGGTTTCTCCAAATTCTAATTTATCGGTTAGATTATACCATATATTTTTGAAGACTGCAATAAACAACAGCACAGTGTATTTTACATAAATTCAACTTAACAAAATTCTTTAATAAAGATGACAAACTTTATCAGTATGCGTTGCGCTTTACAATTGATGAGAAGTAGATTAAAAGCTTCGAAAAAGTTGTTTTTATTTTTTGTGTTTCGTATTGAATTTTTCAAAAATCAAGTCCATATCTTAAAATTACAAAACGACTTCAAAAAAGCCACTTAAATAAAGTTTTTATGAGAAAGACACCATTGAAATCCAACCAATAGGTTCGGATTTCAATGGTCTCTTCACTTAATCACTGACATAACTTTTTTATAAAAGCTATTTCTTCGGAGGAAAAAGAAAATCCACAGCCATTAATTTCCTTTTTTCTATTTTCCAACAAAGCTTTTCTAATGAGCTTATCTGCTTTCTTTACTTTTGATTGTTTACCTTCTTCCATCGCTTTAACCATTTCAATAAATACTTCAAGTTGATTGATTTTTTGTGCCACTATATTAACTCCATTCATTACATTATATTATATGCTTCTGCGTATAAACTTTACACT
>JAZNUZ010000039.1:0-10096 GCA_045592605.1 Acutalibacteraceae bacterium | reverse complement strand
TTCTTTTGTTCTTCAATAGTTTCGCATTCTATTTTGCTCAGCAGGTCTTCTTTTGCCGCCTTATTAACCCTTTCTACTATTTCGGTTACAGACAGAACAATCAAATCGTCCGCTCTGAGAGTTGTTTCATTTTCAATTTTCTTACATAGGTGCGCCTTTGCATAAGAAACATCTTTCTGCTCGGCATAGTCGACAATCGAGTTTTCTTTCACTTTAAAGTAAAGAGTGTATATTCTGGTTTTACAACCATTTTCTTTAAGTGCATCTCTAAAATGATTGGCTAATTTTTCGAAGTCATCTTGATTTCGGCTTTCGACCGCAAAAAGCATAACACCTGTTTCTTCGGTGGTTATTTTTTTAGCATCGAGCATTGCTTTTATAAAAGAGTTCATTGCTTGTGGGAAAGAAATACGATTATCTATGCCACCGACTAAAAAACCATCGGCTTTGTTCACAGTCTCGGCTTTGATAACCGAATAATCGGATTTATCAAGCGTAAATGTGGCGGCTACGGTATCATCTATCGTAACCGTTATATATTCTGCGGAAACGGGGGTTTTCTTAGGCTTCAATATTGCAGCAATACCGATTGAAAGCGCAATAATGAGTGCTAACCCCAAAGCCACCAGAACAATTAATTTTTGTTTTGAAATATTAAACATCGATTAAATTTCTCCTATAACTCATAAAAATATTTTTTTACACTATTAATTATAAATGAACATAAAAAATTGTCAATAGGAAACTTATACAACATATGGGGTTACACAGATGAATAGAACACAACCTGTAAGACATTGGAAAAGCTGTAAAAAAACGGGCGGTTTTTTTGTGCAAACCACTACAAAAACGGCGAAATTTTTCATAGCGAGTTGGTCAAAATTACTTGACAAAGAGCGCATTATTTGGTACTATTATACAGTAAGTACAGTGGTTTATTGTCTCTATATTAAAGAGATTATAAAACACACAAAAAACTTTGAAGGAGAAGTGAATTTATGAAGAAGTGCTTTGCGATATTGTTAGTTCTGGCCATTTCTTTGTCGGTGTTTATGCCGGTGTGTTTTGCTGCCGAAGCAGACACTACAGGCGCTGTAACATCTACCGTCACTGAGACCACAGTAACTGACAGTGGTTACAAAGAATATTTGCAGAAAAATGCAGATTATAACGATGCGGACAGCGAAATCGTTATAAAGGCGGATACCTATACAGAAGTATCTGCCGAAGCAAATATTGCAAATCAGGGCGAATACACCGATGAAAACGGCAAAAAGTTAGACGGTGTAATCAAAGTGACAGGTGAAAAGGGTGAGATTACTTATACCTTTGATGTCCAGACAGCCGGAATGTATGAAGTTATGCTGACCTATTGTCCTATTGCGGGACGCGGTCTGCCGCTTTCTTTCGGAATTATGGTTGATGGTAAATATCCTTACGAAGCTTTGGAAGCGGTCAACTTTGAGAGAAGCTTTAAGGATGCAAAACCCGAAGGTGTAAGTGATGGCAAGGGCAATGTTTACGCATCCGAGCAGATTGAAACCTTTATGTACAGAAGCGTAAAGGCGATGGATAAGACAGGTCAGTTTATTGACCCGCTTAAAATTGCGCTCGGCGTTGGTACACACACCATTACCGTAAAGGTTCTTTCGGGCGAATTATATCTTGCCGCAGTAACACTTACTGCTCCCGAAAAGAAAATTGCATATTCTGAAGCCAAAAAAGAATATGAACAGAACGGATATACAAAATATACAGGCAAAGAAATTCAAATCGAAGGCGAAAACGCAAAGTATAAGAGCACTTCTTCAATGACTCCTTTTATTGATAACAGTGACCCCAGTGTGCAGAGTGCACACCCGACAGGCGCTTTCAAGGAAGTTGCAAACTATATTGGTTCAACCGGTTGGCAGACACCGAACGAAAGTATCTTCTGGGAAATAGATGTACCCGAAGATGGTCTTTATAAGGTTGCTTTCCGCTTCCGTCAGGACCAGGTTATCAACGGCAACTCGTTCCGTAGCCTTAAAATCGACGGCAAGAGCCCGTTTACCGAAGCGGAACAAATTTCCTTCTACTACGGCGGTAACTGGAAATTCCAGGAATTCAAAGTTGGCGATGAAACCGCTTATATCTATTTGACAAAGGGTAAGCATGAAGTAAGCCTTACCGTTACATTGGGCGGATTTGGTGAAATCAGCCGTGAACTTAACGATATTACATATGAATTAAGTGACTTGTACTTAAAAATCCGTATGATTACGGGTGACAACATAGATACAGGCCGTAGTTATGAATTCTTCGAGCAGATTCCGGGCTTTAATGACACCCTGACCAGAAATATAGAGCGTCTTGAAGGGCTTTGTGCAAAAATCACCGAAATCACGGGTGAGACCAGCGGTACATATATCTCGACCATTCAAAATATGGTTCGTGTAATGAAGGATTTGTACGAAAACCCCTACACTGCGCAGAAATATGTATCTACATATTACGATAACTACTGTTCTGTAGCGGCGCTCATTGCAGACCTTGCAAAACTTCCGCTTGATATTGACCAGATTATATTCGCCGCTCCCGATGCGGAGTACGAAATGGAGATGAAAAATTGGTGGAATAAGACGGTCTACACATTTGAAAGATTTATAGTTTCTTTTATGGATGACTATAAATACTCTACCGATAACGTAGACGGCAAAACAACCATGACCATCTGGGTTACTTGGGGTCGTGACCAGACACAGATTTTGACATCTCTTGTAAGAGACTCTTTTGAAACACTTTATCCCGATGTTAACGTTAATATCCAGATTGTTGGCGCTACCTTGACACAGGCAATTCTTTCGGGCACAGGACCTGATGTGCTTATAGGTCAGCCAAGAACCGAACCGGTTAATTACGGTATGCGTGGCGCACTGTATGAATTGCAGGATATGCCGGGTTACGAAGAATTACTTACGCGCTTTAAACCGGGTGCTGTAGACCCGTATGTATTAGATGGCAAAACCTATGGTATCCCAGATACACAGACGTTTGATATCATGTACTACCGTACCGATACATTCGAAAAATTAGGTCTTACCGAAAAAGATGTTCCTAAAACATGGGAAGAATTCAGAAATCTTACAGCGCTCCTACAAAGACAGAACTTTGCGGTAGGTATGCCGGGCGCCGGTTTACTTAATTATTATGCAACCTTCTTAAAACAGCGCGGTACCGACCTTTATACTGCGGACGGAAAAGCTACCACTGCTACACAAGGTCAATCGGTTGAGACTTTTGTTTACTGGACAGACTTCTTTACCAATTTAGGTTATGACACCGCATTCAGTTTTTATAACCGTTTCCGTGATGGCACAATGCCGCTTGGTATAGGCACTTATGCTCAGTATACAACCTTTAGTCAGGCGGCTCCCGAAATCACAGGCAAGTGGACAATAGCACCGCTTCCGGGTACCGAGCGCGAAGACGGCACAATCGATTATACACAGGCAGACAGTGGTGTTTGCTGTGTAATTCCGATAGTTTCTAAACATCCTGATATCGGATGGGAGTTCATTAAATGGTGGACTTCTGATTCAATTCAGAGCAGATATTCTATGATGATAGAAGCAATTCTCGGTGAAGTAGGACGTCGTGACACTGCAAACGTAGAAGCAGTTAAGAAACTTTCTTGGGAATCTAATGACCTTGATATAATCCTTAAGAGTTGGGATTACGTAGAAGGACTGAAAGAAGTTCCCGGTGGTTACTATGTAACACGTTCAATATACCAGGCATTCTGGAACGTTATCAACCTTAAAGAAAACCCGAAGGACATGATTGTTAAATGGGGTAAGGTTGCCGATGATGAAATAACAAGAAAGAGAGGAGAATACGGCCTTGACTAATAATGTTAATCTGAAACAGAAAAAACACAGGAATTCTTTTGGCGGTAGTGAAGTTTCAATGCTCGCACTCGCCGCGCCATTCCTTATTCTCTTCTTTATAATGACAGTGTTGCCGGTTATGGCATCTCTTTTCCTTAGTTTCTGTTCATACGACTCTTTATCATCACCTAAGTTTATAGGTCTTGAAAACTTCCTTCGTATGTTCGTAACCGATGATATGTTTGGCAAGATTGCAACCAACACTATCATATTCGCGATTGCAACAGCACCAGGCGGCTTCTTGCTCTCCTATGTTCTTGCGTGGTTTATTAATGAATTTAACCCGTCTGTAAGAAGCTTTTTATCATTCCTTTTCTATGCACCTAACCTTGCAGGTAACGCATATTTTATCTGGCAGACTGCATTCAGTGCCGATGCTTACGGTTATGTAAACAGTTTGCTTTTGTCGGTTGGTCTTTTGAATGAGCCTGTACAGTGGCTCAAAACACCGGAATACATAGTACCGATTATTATTGCGGTATCTCTTTGGTCGAGTATGGGTGTATCCTTCCTTGCCGACATCGCAGGTCTTCAGAGTATTAACGTATCGCTCTTCGAAGCCGGTGCTATCGATGGTATCAGAAACCGTTGGCAAGAGCTTTGGTACATAACTCTGCCTTCAATGAAGGAAATTCTCTTGTTCGGTGCCGTTATGCAGATTGCATCTTCTTTCTCAATCGGTGCTGTTATCACAACAATGTGTGAATATCCTACAGTTAACAACTGTGCGGATACAATAGTAATGTATTTGGGTGATATAGCGCATACGCGAATGGAAATGGGATATGCTTCGGCGATTTCAATATTCCTGTTCGTGCTTATGGCAGTGTTCCGTACACTTGTTGCTAAATTGCTTGATAGTACAGGTAAGTAAGGGGGTATAACGTATGTGGAAAAAAATTAAACATTTTAAACTCTTCGGCGGCGGAGAAGTACAGTATAAGCGTTATACCCGTTCAAAGTTCGTAAGTGCAATCTTTGTTATCTTCCTTTTGGCTTTCGGCTTTGTATGTATACTTCCGCTTATCTATTGCGTGGCTACATCTTTTAAACCGCTTGATGAAATTCTTATATTCCCGCCTAAATTCTTTGTTAGGCGTCCTACGATAGCAAACTATACATTACTTCCGAGTTTGTTATCAAAACTTCAAGTACCGCTCGAAAGATACCTGTTCAATACATTGTTCATTACCCTTGTAGGTACTGTTTGTCATATCTTGGCAGCAGCTGCTGCAGCTTTCTTCTTCTCAAAAAGCAAGAAAAAGTGGGCGGGTGTTATATTCCTTATTGTACAGTTCTCACTTCTCTACAACGGTACAACACTTGGTGTTCCGCAGTACATTATTTTCTCTAAAATGGGAATTATCGATACATATTGGGTATACATTTTGCCGCATATTCCATCGGCAATGGGTGTATTCCTTATGAAACAGTATATGGATGGTTCGGTACCTGAGTCGTTGCTTGAAGCGGCGCGTATAGATGGTGCGGGTTATCCGCTCATATTCTGGAAGATAGTAATGCCTATGGTAAAACCTGCGTGGTTGACACTTTTACTGTTCGCTTTCCGCGATATGTGGGCAACACAGTCTGGTACTACAATCTTTACCGAATCACTCAAAACATTACCGGCGGCGATGTCGCAGATAACAAATGCCGGTATTGCCCGTTCGGGTAGTGCGATGGCAACAACCGTAATTATGATGGTACCGCCGATACTGGTTTACTTAATTTCACAAAGTAATGTTATGGAAACCATGTCGAACGCAGGTATGAAAGATTAACAGAAGGGGTAGAAATATGAAAAATTTTAAAAGAATTTTAGCAATTTTTCTTTGTGTTGTCTGCCTTTTCACTATGGGAATCACGGCAAGTGCCGCAGATTATACCGATTCAGCCAATGATACCGCTACAAAGTGGTTGACAGGCTCTTCAAAAGAAAAATTTGTTTATTCGCGGCCTATGTTTGATGAGTTGCCGATGGTTTCGGCTTCTCAAATGGGCGTTGATGAATTTGGCGAACTTTCGGATATTTTTACAGCAGACGGTAAGATTTATCTTCTTGATTCCGGTAATACTGAAAATCAGGTAGAAGGTCGAGTTATAATTCTTGATAAAAACTATAATAAAATCGATGAATTTCGCGAAGTTTATTTAAACGGTGAAGCACTAACCTTTGAAAAAGCAAAAGGTGTTTTTGCAAAAGACAATTTGATTTATATTTGCGATACCATACATAATAGGGTGCTTGCAGTAGATGAAAACAAAAACGTTGTAAGAATCTTTACAAAACCGGATTCAGAAATGTGGCCGGATGACCTTAACTTTAACCCGGTTAAGATTGTTATAGATAATATGGATTATATCTATATTCTCTGTGATGGTTCTTTCTATGGCGCGGCAATGTTCGACCCTGATACTTTCGAATTTAAGGGATTTTTCGGTGCAAACGTTGTTAGCTCATCAATTTTAGAAGCTATGAATAAGCTTTGGGATATGCTCTTTACCAACAACACAAAGCTTTCAAAAAGCGCAAAGGCTCTCCCGTTCTCATTTGTTGATATGGTGCTCGGCGCTGATGGCTATCTGTTTACCTGTACAGGTATAACAGGCAACCAGGATGCTTCCAAGGGTTCGGTAAGACGCCTTAACCCAACGGGTAACAACATTCTTATAGATAAGAGTAAGGATACAGCGGCAAACTCAAGTGATGTTATCTTCGGTACAAGTAGTACCGCAAAAATCAAAGGTATGCCGGTTAAACACAATATGTCATCAATAACGGTTGATGAAAATAACTTTATATATGTGCTTGACTCAAGCTACGGCCGTATCTATATGTACGATGTTGAGTGTAACCTTATAACTACTATCGGTGGCGGTATTTCAGAAGGCACAAAGATTGGTACTTTCAGACGTGCTCAGGCAATTTCCGCTATGGGTGACACAATATACGCTATTGATATTACCAAAAAGGCTATTATCCCGTTCAGAAAGAATGCCTACGGTGCTCTTGTGCAAGAAGCACAGGCTCTTACAATGAATGGTGACTATGCCGATGCAAAGACAATCTGGAACCAAGTATTAAAGCTTGACCGCAACAACATTTTGGCATATCGCGGACTTGCAAAGGCTGCCTTGGTGGCAGATAATTATGAAGAAGCAATGGACTATGCCCTTATGGGTTATGACAGAAACACATATTCCCAGGCATATGAATATGTTCGTAAGGAATTCTTAACCGAAAACTTTACATTTATATTTATAGGTGTAATCTTACTTGTTGTTGTTATAATCGTTCTCTTGCATTTCAAGAAGAAATATAAGGTAGTTCTTATACAAAATAAGAAACTCAAAATTGCACTTGGAACAATTTTGCATCCTGCCGATACTTTCTATGAAATCAAACGTAACAATAACGGTTCGGTTCTTATTGCGACCGCAATTCTGTTATTATGGTACGTTGGTAAGATTATAGGTTATACAAGCGGCTTTATATTCAATAAAACCGATATTGCCGAAGCAAACGCGTGGTACGCTTTGGCACAGACAGTAGGCCTTGTACTCCTCTTTGTATGCGCTAACTGGTTAGTTTGCGTACTCTTTGAAGGCAAGGGAAGATTCAAGGATATTTATGTTGCAACCTGTTACAGTATATCTCCGATGGTTATAGCGGCTTTCGGTTATGATATACTCGCCAGTGTGCTGACTTTACAGGAAGCAAACTTTATAAGTATACTCAATTACGCTTGTATTATTTATACAGCAATACTTATTGTAATGGCACTTATCAATATACATGAATTTGGATTTGGTAAGTTCGTATTCACAACAATAGTAACTTTAATTGCAATGATTCTGGTAGTATTTCTTATCTTCTTACTTGCAATTCTGTTACAACAAGCAGGGGAATTTGTTAAAACAGTATTCCTTGAAGCTGCATACCGATGATACAAAGGAGAATAGAAATGAAAAATATTTTAATAAGAACATTATCATTCGCCCTTTGTGTTATTATGGTTTTATCGTTCGCGGGTTGTAGTGGAACCGCCCAGGTACAGAACGTATCGGAGACTTTCAAAACTTCGACCCTTACCGACGGCGCAAAAGTGGAGAACGAAAAACTTTCTATGCATTGGGATGCTACAAATAAGTGCGTTATTTTGACAGATAAAGCGACGGGCACACAGTGGACCACTTCGCCCTACGGTTATCTCAGCAAAGAAGAACGCCCTGCAATGCAGAAAAAATACATAGAGTCCCCAATTCACGTAAAATATCTTGAAAACTACGAGTTTAAAGAAGGAACTTCGCCAGACCCTGCCGATGATTACGGCTACACTTCTCTCAGAAGTTCCGACATAGCAGTTGAAAAAGCAGACAACTCAATAACAATTAATTTCTGTTTTGAGCAGTCAAATACAATAGTACCGCTTAAGTACACCTTAAAGGAAGATTGTCTTGCACTTTCAATCGATACAAGCGCAATAGTTGAAAACGAAGACCCGATATATTCAATTGCCTTTGCACCGACGCTTTGTGCGGTAGAAAAGGGAACTGAAGGCGCTTACATTTTCTATCCTTCGGGAACAGGCGCGATAATTGATGTATCCAATCCTGAATTGGTTTCTGCTACATATTCGGCAGGCGTTTACGGACCTGAACTTGCAACAACAATCAATGATAAGCAGACAAATGATAAAAATGTTTATTTGCCGGTGTTTGGTACTGTTGTAGGTAATAATGCTTTGTGCGCTATTATTTCTTCGGGTGCGGAACATGCTACACTTAATTACAGCAGTGAGTATGAAAAAACCGATTACGCCGCGGTTTACCCCGAACTTCATATACGCGGATTTGACTATAATACAGTTAAGGGTAACCAGATGTATATAGAAAATCCGATTTATGCTAAGGAACCGCTTACAGATTCTGTTTTTGAAGTTGAATATTATCCGTTGTCGGGCGCTGATGCAAACTATAACGGAATGGCAAAACTTTATCAGAAAAAGCTTTACGGCAATAATGAAGGTACAGATATTAAAGAAGATGTATTTTCTCTGAAAATTTACGGTGGTTTGATGAAAGATAAAAACTTCTTAGGCTATCCGTATAGTACACTTTTGGCACTCACTACCTTCTCAGATGTCAACACAATGCTCAATGAGTTATCTGTTACAGGTGTTACCCCCAACGTTCAGTTGTACGGCTTTGGTAAGTCGGGTATGGATGTAGGCAAGGTTGCAGGCGGCTTCGGCTTCGGCAGTGCTTTTGGAAGCAAGAAGCAACTACAGAAAGTAGTAGATTATTGTAACACAAACGGAATAGACCTGTTTGCAGACTTTAATCTTGCCGAATTTAACGATGACAGTCTCGGATATTCTGCTATGTTCGATACGGCAAAGACAGCTAACCGCCAGAACACTTTCCGCTACTATATAGATAAAGCGGTACAAACAAAGAACTCAACCGACTTCGACCGCTACCGTTTGCTTGAACGCGATAAGGTTATTAAGGCGGCTAATACTCTTGTTAAGAAGATTAAGAAATATAATCTTCCCGGTATCAGTTTTGCTACACTCAGCGATGGTATTTATTCAGATTATTCCAAGAGTGAATATTATGTTAAAAAGAATTTCGGAAGTTTCGTTACAGATATAGTTAATAACTATAAGCAAAACGGATATACATTTGCTGCAAACGGCGCTAATGCCTATGCCGCAGTAATTGCAGACTGTATATTTGAAGCTCCGCTTAATTCTTCTGAACTTGATGGCTTTACCGTAGATGTACCGTTCTATCAGATGGTATTTAAGGGCAAAACCGAAATTACTTCTGAAGCGGTTAATAGCGGTGAAACTCTTAAGAAAAAACAACTTCAGGCTCTCGAGACCGGTTCTTCTATGTTGTTCGCATTATACAACACCTATGATTCAACCTTGACATATTCACCTTTCAAGGGTCTTTACGGTGCTATGTATGCAGATAATAAGGAAGACATTATAAAAACCGCAGAAGCCTACGGTGATTATTACAAGGCTATAAGCGGTAAAACAATAGTAAACCACGAACTTATCACAAAAGATGTTCGTGCAACTACATTCTCGGGCGGAGTTAAAATCTATGTTAACTACTCTGATGCAGAGTATGTTACAGCCGACGGCGTA
>JAZNUZ010000038.1:0-3530 GCA_045592605.1 Acutalibacteraceae bacterium | reverse complement strand
TAAACTTCGCGATACAACCCAATCTCACGAACGTTGCAGCGTTGTCGAAGTTATGGGCAGACACGCAGGTTGGATTGCGCTTGAAACAGGTATCGCAGTAGGTGCCACATCTATTTTGGTGCCCGAAGTTGAATTTGATTTACAAAAAGATGTTATTGATAAAATAGTTAAAACCAGAGCTACAGGTAAAAAGCACTTCATAATTATCGTAGCAGAAGGTGTTGGTAAAACATCCGAGTTGTCTAAAGAGATAGAAAGAATAACCGGCATTGAAACCAGAGCCACAGTTTTAGGACATGTTCAGCGCGGTGGTAGTCCGACCGTTCGCGACAGAGTTATGGCAAGTACTATGGGACATGCCGCCGTTAAACTCTTAAATCAGGGCATCGGTAACCGCGTTGTTGCGTACCGCGGTAATTCTATTGTTGATTTTGATATCTACGAAGCTTTAAATATGGAAAAGCCATTTGATATTGAAGCATATAATATGGCAAATGATATTTCAGTTTAATATTTTCCGTTTAGTGTGGCATTAGTTTGTCACACTATTTTGTAACGGGGTGATAAAATGAATTTTATTAAACGAGCATGGGCAGAAATAAATATAACCTCCCTTGTTAGCAACCTAAAAATTATAAAAGAATGTTCACATCAAAAAGAAATTATGGCCATTGTCAAAGCCGATGCCTACGGTCACGGTGTAGAGCCTATCATTCTGGCTTTGCAAGAAAACGGGGTTAAAAGTTTTGGTGTTTCGAACATTGAAGAAGCTCTTGAATTGCGTACTCTTGGTATAAAAGAACACATTTTAATTTTAGGTTATACACCAAAAGATTGTATTATGGATTTATGTAAACATAATATTTCTCAAGCAGTTTATAACCTTGACTATGCAAAAGAATTATCTGCCGCAGCAGAGAAAGAAAATTTAAAGTTAAACATTCACATTAAGCTTGATACGGGAATGGGTAGAATAGGTTTTGATTGCCGTAACAGTGAGCTTAACGAAATCGGCGATGCTATAACAGCTGCAAAACTCCCCGGTCTGACTGCCGAAGGTGTTTTTACGCACTTTGCCGAATCAGATGATACCACAACCGATGCCGTTAATTTCACATCCAAGCAAATAAACCTTTTCAAATCTGCTATAAAGGTACTGCGTGATAACGGCATAAACCCTGAAATGCGCCATTGTAACAACTCTGCCGCTATTTTTACGGCGGATGATGATTTCAGTAATTACTGTCGTCCCGGTATCATCCTGTATGGTCTCTCACCTTCCCCATCCGTAAAAATAGATGGACTTCGACCTGTTATGACCTTTAAATCTGTAGTCAGTATGGTCAAGAAAATCAAAAAGGGCGATACTCTAAGTTACGGCCGCACGTTTACGGCGGAAAAGGATATGCTTGTTGCCACCGTTACTGCGGGATACGGTGATGGTTTCCCGAGAAAACTCTCTTCTGTAGGTACGGTTATTGTTAATGGTTACAAAGCAAATATTTTAGGCAGAATCTGTATGGACCAGTTTTTAATTGACATAACTGATATAAAAAATGTTAAAATCGGTGACACGGTTACCCTTTTTGGTGAGGATATTACCGCTACAGATATTGCGCAAAAGTGCGACACCATAAATTATGAAATCATATGCGGCATTTCTAAGCGCGTTCCAAGAATAATTGTAAATTGAAAAGGAGAATTACATAATGAAAAAGTTTTTAAACGAATTTAAAGATTTTATTACCAAGGGTAATGTTCTTGACCTTGCAGTCGGTGTTATTATCGGTGCTGCTTTCAAAGATATTGTAACGAGTCTTACCGAAAACATCATTCAACCTATTCTCGACCTTATAATTAAAACCGAATTCGGTGCAAAGTTACTTATTAAAGGTAGTGGCGAGTCGGCAATTTATCTTGAATACGGTAAATTCTTATCATCAATTATAAACTTTGTCATAATGGCATTTATAATTTTCCTTATTGTAAAAGCCGTTAAAAAAGCCGAAGAATTAGGCAATAAACTTGCAAAACTCGGCAAAAAAGAAGAAGAAATAGTAGAAGAAGCGGCACCAACAATTAAAACTTGCCCGTTCTGTAAAAGCGAAATCGCTTTTGATGCTACCCGTTGTCCGCACTGCACATCCCTTCTTGAAGAATAATTTTAAAGGTTGCTTAAAGCCCCGCTTTAAGCAACCTTTTTTTATTTTGCTATTTGACTTTCTATAAGCATAAGTCGATTGTATTTTGCTACTCTGTCACTACGGCACGGTGCACCTGTTTTAATCTGCCCGGCATTTGTAGCAACCGCTATATCTGCTATTGTTGTGTCTTCAGTCTCGCCCGAACGATGTGATATTACGGGATTGTATCCGTTTTGTTGCGCCATTCTGATAACACGCATTGTTTCACTTAATGTGCCTATCTGATTTGGTTTTACCAAAATCGCATTTGCAACACCGTTATCTATTCCGTAACATAATTTCACAGGATTGGTAACAAATAAATCGTCACCCACCAACTGTATATCTTTTCCTAACACTTCGGTCATAATTTTCCAGTTGTCCCAATCATCTTCTCCTAAACCATCTTCTATCGATACAATAGGATATTTGCGGCACAAATCCTGATACATTTTTATAAGCGCTTCCCCACTCATATTAACATCTCTTTTGGGCAGATGGTATACTCCATCCCCTTGATACCATTCGCTTGAAGCTATATCTAACGCTATTTTAAAGTCATCAGTACTAAAGCCTGATTTTTCGATTGCGGTGCAAATTATTTCTATAGCCTGTTCATCATTTTTAAGGTCGGGCGCGAAACCGCCCTCATCTCCGACACCTGTCATATTGTATTTTTCCAATATTTTACCAAGAGTATGATATACTTCGCTGCAACAACGAATCCCTTCACTGAAAGTTGTATCCAAAAACGGCATTATCATAAATTCTTGTATATCAATATTGTTTTTGGCATGTGCGCCGCCGTTTAAAATGTTCATCATCGGTCGCGGCAATCTTGCAGAATTTAAACCGCCCAAATATTTATAGAGCGGTATTTTATACGACTGCGCGGCAGCCTTAGCTACCGCCATTGAGACTGCAAGCATAGCATTAGCACCTATATTACACTTGTTTTCGGTGCCATCAAGTTCTATCATTTTATAATCAATATTTGTTTGATTACCTGCCGATATACCAATTATGGCTTTGCTGATGCTCTCATTTACATTATTAACTGCTTTTTTTACTCCTTTACCGCCGTATCGACTTTTTTCATTGTCCCTTAACTCATACGCTTCATATGCACCTGTTGATGCACCTGATGGAGATAAAGCATATCCTACACTTCCATCACACAATGTCACCCTTGCGGCAACTGTCGGATTTCCACGCGAATCTAACATTTCAAATGCTTCTACTTTATTTATATTCCTTGACATTTTAATTCTCCTTTTTATTGCTTTATATCCAAAGCATTTGCAAAATTCAAAAAATTATTATCAAGTATTTCTTTTTTCTAATAAT
>JAZNUZ010000037.1:0-2406 GCA_045592605.1 Acutalibacteraceae bacterium | reverse complement strand
GGCTGTACAGTTCCATCAACACCCAATGTGTTGTCAGAAGTTTCTGCCTTTTCAGTTTCAGGATTGTTCGTTATATCATTTGTTTTCTTATCTTCTTTTCCTTCTTCAGAATCTTTTTCTCCCAATTCAATACCATATTTTTCATCAATATAAACATCGTATTCCTTTGTCATTTCTTCATTAACAATGATAGAAATAACGAGTTTGATATGGTTATAGAAAGGTTGATTTTCCGCTGCTGAAACATTTATACTAAACAGTGATATTACATCATCTGTAATAGTTTGGGCAGGCATATCTATAACAATGTTGTCATTTTGACCTGGCATCGCATAGTGTCTTTCTTTTCCGTCTATAAATAATGAAAGTTTGTCATTACCGGAATCAATTATTTCATCCATAAGAAGTTCAAGTTTGTTTTTGCCATCATCATTAAGCTCAATTACAAAATGTGAGTTTTCTTTGTCGACATAAGTATTCTGTATATCAGTTCTTACTAAAGAATTATCAGAAACATCCTTTACATCTGAAAACATTATAGAGCCAACACCGGTAATCATTTCGATTGATGCAGCAATTTCATTCTCTGTCGAACCTAAATCCTTGCGTGATACAGCAAAAGTCTTTGTATCCTTATTTACGGTATAATCTACCCCATAAGTATCCAGACGTTTGGTGATAAGATTAAAGTCCGATTCATTCATATGTAAAACGTCTATGCTGAATTCAACAGGATTTTCAAGTTCAACCCCGGTATCGGATACCGGTATACTCTGATCGTCTACTACAGGTGTATCATTTATCGGAGCAAAAAGCGCGATTCCAACGATCATCAGCGCACTAAGGGATACAACTAACGGCATCAACCACTTTTTCTTTTTTGATCGGCCGACCGATTTGGTCTTTTTGCCAACAGATACAGCTGTCAATAATTCTGTTGCATCATCTTCCAAAAGTTCAGTCAGATCATCAGCACTGACCGGTTTATCGCTCTTTCCATCAGAAACATAAGCAATTGACTTAACTTCAACCTTATCTCCTGAGGGGAACATAATCGTCCCTTCGCCTTCTGTATAGAGAATTGCTTCCAAGTCTTCTCTCATCTGTGTAGGACTGGAATATCTGTCTTCCGGCTTATAACTACAAGCCTTCATCGCAATTTCAGCAAGTCTTCCGCTTCCTGCATTTGTAGGCATCGGGAATTTCTGACCGCTCACTCTCATAATAAAGGCTTTTTCTTTATCTTTGTACGATATAGGATTCGGATATTGCGGCATAAACGGTGCACGGTTGTGATTGAGAAGTCTGTATAAAACCACACCAAGAGAATACAAATCTACACTTGAACCGTAAGGCTGACCTTTATAGACTTCGGGAGCCATATATGTAGGGGTTCCCGTTTTGGTAAGCCCTGACTGGGTCTTTTCAACTTCCTTTGCAATTCCGAAGTCACCGAGCTTATAATCACCACTATCCGAAATAAAGATATTTTCGGGTTTTATATCTCGGTGAATTATATTGTACTTCTGACAAAGCTCAAGTGCACGGCACATATCAATACCAAGCTTTATGACATCTCTTCTTGTCATTTCATTTGTTTTGAAATGAGTCATCATAGGTGTCAGAAGCTCCATACGGATAAGAATATCCCAGCCTACACCATTATCGTGCTTGATTACCTGATGGTCTTCATAGCTTACTACGTTACTGTTTCCTTTAAGCTTAGACATCAGTACAAATTCGCTGACGATTTTTTCAACGAATTGTTCAAGATACTTCTGTGTAGCAGATGCATCCATACCATCATCCATAATACTGTCAAGTTCAGATTGATTCTTAGGAATGGTGATCGCCTTTAACGCCGCATGGTATGTTGTTCCGAAATCTTCTCGTTCTATCTCAAATACAGCGCCAAAATTTCCTTCGCCAAGTTTTTTCTTGATTTTCCAGGCACCGAAGACAGGTTCATATTTTTTATAATAGGAAGCGTCCATATTTACACACCTTTTCAAATTATATTTATGTATATTAAAGTGATTATTGTAACACAAACCACTATCGTTTTCAAATTTATTTATATTATCCTACGCCTGCAAACGATATGCAGGCGCAGAACAATATGTCTTTATTTTACCAGATTTTGTAGAACAATCTCATGATAATTAGTGCGGCATCACCGCGAGTCATTGATTCGCTTGAATTAATCGTATTATCTTGATTTCTTGTGATAATGTTTGCCATTGTTGCAAGAGCTATATCGTTTCTTGCCCACGCTGCTATTTTGTCTGCATCGGCGAATTTCAACCATTCGTCAATGTTTTCAGGAGCTTTGTATCTCATTTCTTTTTGAAGAACACGGGATGCAATTGTAAGTATCTGCGCTTTTTCAATTATACTGTTTCCACG
>JAZNUZ010000036.1:0-5871 GCA_045592605.1 Acutalibacteraceae bacterium | reverse complement strand
TAAAAATCGCGTAAAATTCCAAAGTATTTTAAGCGGTATTTTAAAAAACTCTCTATATCTCTTTTTTTCTCTTTTTTTCTCACAAAAACTCATTTCGTTAACAATTAAATTATTTTGCCATATATTTCATAAAATGGTTGCTGTTAAAAAGATATTGTGATATAATAAATATTAATTAATTACTGAATGGTAAGTGAGAAAATGTTGGTTTTAGGAATTGACCCGGGTTACGCTATTATCGGCTACGGTGTGGTGTCATATGATAATGTACGTTTTAAGCCCGTTGAATATGGTGCGGTCACAACCGATGCCAAAATGTTGTTTACGGACAGGCTAAATAAAATATTTGATGGTATCACAGAAATTTTAGATAAGTACAAACCGGATGCTTTATCAATCGAAAAACTTTATTTCAACACAAATACTACTACCGCGATTGATGTAGCACAGGCAAGGGGGGTTATACTTCTTGCGGCGCGTAATAGAAATATTCCGGTTTTTGAATATACACCATTACAGGTTAAGCAGGCAGTTACAGGTTATGGCAGAGCCGAAAAACGACAGGTGCAGGAAATGGTTAAGCACATTTTAAACTTAAGTTCTGTACCGAAACCCGATGATACTGCCGATGCTTTAGCGATTGCGGTTTGCCATTCACACTATGCCGCATCATCTTATGGGAAAATCAATTCGGAGGGTAGGATATGATAAATTCTCTACACGGGAAACTAGTTTATAGCGATAAAGATACCGCAATCGTTGAATGCGGTGGGGTAGGATTTAAGTGTAATATCGGTTATAACACATTTACCAAACTTCCTAAAATCAATTCAGATGTTTTTATTTACACCTTTATGTCGGTAAAAGAAGATGCTATTGATTTGTTTGGTTTCTATAGCGCCGATGAACTCGATTGTTTTAAAATGCTCATCTCAGTAAGCGGTGTCGGTCCAAAGATGGGAATTGCACTGCTTTCGGAGTTTTCTCCGGATAAGATTATGCTTTTTATTGCAACCGGGGATTCAAAGTCTCTGACAGCGGCTTCAGGTGTAGGCAATAAGTTGGCACAAAGAATTGTACTTGAACTTAAAGATAAAGTTAAGTCGTTCGGAGGCACAGTTTCAGAAAATATAGAGACAGCGATAGCCGTTTCTGATGATAGTAATGCAAAACAGGCTATAGCAGCGCTTGTGACTCTCGGTTATTCCCAGAGTGAAGCTTCGGTAGCAGTTTCAAAACAGGATATGTCGTTAGCAACCGAAGAAATTATTAAAGCAGCATTAAAAGAACTTGCAAGGCGGGTGTAACTAATGGAAGAAATGGATTTTGAAAACAGAATAGTAGCTCCCGAGTTTGTGGCGGATGATGCCGATGTTGAGATTTCTTTAAGACCGAAAACACTTAACGAATATATCGGTCAGGATAAAGTAAAGGAAAATCTTTCTATTTATATAAAAGCGGCTCTTATGAGAAAAGAATCCCTTGACCATGTTTTATTATATGGACCACCCGGACTTGGTAAAACAACTCTTTCTGGCATAATTGCAAGGGAAATGGGAGTTAATTGCCGCGTTACTTCTGGACCTGCTATTGAAAAGCAAGGCGATTTGGTCGCAATACTTACAAACCTTAATGAAGGTGACGTTTTGTTTATAGATGAAATTCACCGTTTGTCAAGAAGTGTTGAAGAAATTCTTTATCCTGCAATGGAAGATTTTTCGGTCGATATTATAATCGGCAAAGGTCCATCTGCGCGTTCGATACGACTTGATTTACCACATTTTACATTGGTGGGTGCTACGACACGTTCGGGTCAACTTACCGCGCCGCTACGCGATAGATTTGGTGTATTGTTGAGATTAGAACTTTATACTCCTGAACAATTAGCGGAAATTATCGAACGTTCTGCTGGTATTTTAGGTATAGAAATTGATAATAACGGCGCTTTGGAAATCGCATCACGTTCACGCGGTACTCCAAGAATTGCCAACAGACTCTTAAAACGCGTACGTGATATTGCCCAAATTGAGTTTGATGGCGTAATTAATGAAGAAGTGTCACGTGCGGCGCTCGATAGATTTGAGATTGATGAATTGGGCCTTGATGATTTTGATAGAAGAATGCTCTCGACCATTATCAATGTCTATAACGGCGGACCGGTCGGTCTTGATACTCTCGCAGCCGCGCTCGGCGAAGAAAGTATCACAATAGAAGATGTTTACGAACCTTATTTAATGCAGATCGGTTTTCTGTCTCGTACCACACGGGGAAGATGTGTTACAGGCCTTGCATATGAACATTTAGGAATTAAAAATACTACCGATAAAAATTTACAACAACCAATAATTTAAAGGAAAATATTATGCGTTTTGCCACAGATTTTTTAGATTATGAACTTATAGATGCCGATGGCGGTGAAAGACTTGAACGTTGGGGCGATATTATTCTGGTACGGCCTGATCCGACGGTTATGTGGAGCGGTATGAGACAGGATAAACGCTGGAATACTGCTCACGCAAAATATCATCGTTCAAATTCGGGCGGCGGACATTGGGAAACCTATAAAAAAGTTCCTGATGTTTGGAGTGTAAAATACCGTGATTTAACATTTAGGTTAAAACCGATGGGCTTCAAGCACACGGGTCTTTTTCCTGAACAAGCGGTTAACTGGGCACTCGCTATGGATTTAATAAAAAATTCAAACAGAAAAATCAAGGTTTTAAATCTGTTTGCTTACACAGGCGGTGCTACGGTAGCTTGTCTTAAAGCAGGAGCCGAAGTAACCCATGTCGATGCATCAAAAGGTATGGTGCAGTGGGCAAAAGAGAATGCATCGGTTTCTGGCGTGGGCGACCGACCTGTCAGATGGCTTGTTGATGATTGCTTAAAGTTTGTAAGGCGTGAAATAAGACGTGGTAATAAATACGATGCAATAATTATGGACCCGCCATCATACGGTCGTGGACCCGATGGTGAAATATGGAAGCTTGAAGAACAAATTTCAGAACTTTTAGAAGAAACAGGCAAAATTCTCTGTGAAAAACCTTTGTTCTTCTTTTTGAATTCTTATACTACAGGACTGTCTCCGACCATTCTCAACTATCTTACGGAATTACACATTTCTAAAGGTAGGGGGCAGAAGGTATTTACCGAAGAAATAGGACTTAAAATTACAAATAAACCACTTGTGTTGCCTTGCGGTAATACGACAATTTGGATTGGTGAAAAATAATAATGGAAAGCATTATTGAAATTAATAATCTCAGTTATGAATTTAATGATGATAGCGGCAAATCAACCGTAATCGAAAATCTTAATCTGTCTGTAGAACGTGGGAGTTTTACGGTTATTTTAGGACATAACGGGTCAGGAAAGTCAACACTCGCAAAGTTGTTAAACGGACTTTACAAGCCAACTATGGGTACTGTATCTGTTAACGGAATTCCTACAAACGAGTTAAAGCGTGAAATCGAAATTAAAAAAACCGTTGGACTTGTTTTTCAGAATCCGGACAACCAGTTAATTGCGTCTGTCGTTGAAGATGATGTTGCGTTCGGTCCCGAAAATTTGGGTTTTGCGCCCGATGAAACAAGAAAAAGAGTGGATGAAGCACTAAAAAGCGTAGGTATGTACGAGTTTAAAAACTCGTCGCCCAATAAATTGTCAGGCGGACAGAAACAACGTGTTGCAATAGCGGGAATTATCGCTATGCAGCCGCAGTGCATTGTTTTGGATGAGCCTACGGCTATGCTTGACCCACAGGGTAGAAAAGAAGTAATTGATACGATACGGCGATTAAACAAAGAAAAGGGCATAACCGTGGTTTTAATAACTCATTATATGGATGAAGCGGAAGCAGCTGACCGAGTTTTAGTAATGGATGACGGAAAAATTATCAAAGATGGCAAACCAAGTGAAATTTTTTCGGATTTAGACACACTTAAAAAATGCGGTCTGAGTGTTCCGCAGACAACAGAGTTTTTATACGGATTGCGCAAGAAAAATATTAAAGTTGATATTGGAATTATTTCGGTTGATGATACCGTCGAAGCAATCTCTGATATTTTAAATGGAGGAAACAATTTTGACTGTCATTAAGGTCGAAAATTTAACATATTCGTATGGCTCCGACACACCCGTAAAAAAGGATGCCGTTGAAAATATAAATTTTTGTGCTGATAAGGGTGAAATTATCGGTATAATAGGTCATACGGGTTCTGGCAAATCAACTTTAGTTCAGCACCTTAACGGTTTGATTCGTCCCACAAGTGGAACTGTTTATTTTTGCGATAAAGATATTTGGGAAAACCCTAAAGAAATTAAACAAATCCGTTCTAAAGTAGGACTTGTTTTTCAGTATCCCGAATATCAGTTGTTTGATGAGACCGTGTTTGGAGATGTTTCATTTGGTCCTAAAAATATGGGTATGAATGAAAACGATATTAAAGAAGCTGTCTTAACGGCAACAGATAGTGTTGGGATTTCTAAAGAATATCTTGAAAAGTCTCCTTTTGATTTGTCAGGCGGAGAAAAGCGGAGAGTTGCTATTGCCGGTGTTTTAGCTATGAAACCCGATGTGATTGCTTTTGATGAACCTACCGCGGGTCTTGACCCTGAAGGCCGCAATACGATTATGGGAATTATAAAAAAATATAGAGATGATAATAACGCAACTATTTTTGTAGTTTCGCACTCTATGGAAGATATTGCTTTGATTGCGGATAAAGTTTTGGTTTTAAACGATGGAAAAGTGGCTATGTTCGATACACCTAAAGAAGTTTTTTCGCGTCGTACAGAACTTGAGAAGATTGGTCTTACTGTGCCCCAGATAACTAAGGTTATTCACTCTTTAATTGATAAAGGTTTCGATTTACCGAGTGATATAATAACCGTTGAAGAAGCAATTAATGCCGTTTCATCGCTAATAAAAGGTGGTGGGCGTGTTGATTAAAGATTTTACATTAGGCCAGTATATACCCACAAACTCAATTATTCATAAAATTGACCCGAGAATTAAAATTTGTTTGTTGATTCTAATTTTAGTTATTATTTTTTGCGCAACAAATCTTTTTTCTTTACTTTTTTTAACAATCTCGGTGTTAACGGTTCTTTTGATTTCTAAAATTTCGATTAAAGTGTATTTAAAGAACCTAAAAGTTATTATCCCGATAATAATTATTACCATGCTACTTAATTTGTTTTATACAAGCGATGGTAATGTTATTTTTGAACTCTGGAAAATAAAGGTTACTACGGGCGGTGTTTCACGTTCTGTATTTATGGGTGGCAGAGTTATTTTGTTAATACTGATTGGCTCGGTACTTACCTATACAACCACACCGAATGATTTAACCGATGCTATTGAGAGACTCTTATCTCCACTTAAATATATTGAACTCGGAGGCGCAGTACACGCAATGTCAATGATGATGACTATTGCGTTACGTTTTATACCGACACTTGTTGAAGAAACCGATAAGATAATCAGTGCCCAAAAAGCCAGGGGAGCCGATTTTGAAAACGGCAAACTTAAAGATAGAATTAAAGCAATCATTCCAATTTTAATTCCTTTGTTGATTTCTTCGGTACGTCGCGCATATGAGTTGGCAGAAGCTATGGAAAGCCGATGCTATAACGGCGGAGTAGGTCGTGTAAGAATGAAGGTTTTGAAGTTAAAATCAATCGATTTTTTCTGTGTGTTGATTGTAATAATTTGTTGCTCCGCTGTCTTTTTTATTAATTTGTTGTAAGTGAGTATAGGATTATGAGTAGATATTTGCTCAAAATTGCATATGACGGAACTGCGTATCACGGTTGGCAGGTGCAACCTAACGGAATTACGGTACAGGCGGTACTTTGCGAAGCTTTAAA
>JAZNUZ010000035.1:0-5633 GCA_045592605.1 Acutalibacteraceae bacterium | reverse complement strand
TTTTTAGCCTTATCGTAAAAATTATCCCAGGTGCAGAAAACATTATCTTCTTCTAAAATAAATGTATTATTACCCAAAATATTTTGTTGCTTATACTCTGTATTTACATCAAATATAAAAAGGCAATCCTTTTCCAAAAAGAGCGATATTTTCTTAAATGAGCGTACAAGTTCGTTATAATTTATTATATGGTTAACACTATCAAGACAACACACCGCGCCATTTACTGTGCCATAAAGTTCTATTTCATCTGCCTTTTGGCAAAGATAAAGAATATCTAAATTCTGTTTTTCGCTCTTTTTCTTTGCAACAGACAGCATATCTTCAGACATATCGACACCGATAACACTGATGCCGCGCTTTGCAAACTCGGTGGAGAAACCACCTGTACCACACGCAATATCAAGAAGCAAGGTGGGTGTTTTACTGTATTTTTTGAAAATTTCACAAAGATATTCTGTTCTATTTTCATAATCGACATCGCGTGTGAACATATCATAAAACAACGCAAAATCTGTGTAACTACTCATTTCTTCACCTACTTTTCTGGTATATTTTAGCATATAAAAATAATATAGTCAACAAATAAACCCCACCTTTAAGTGGGGTTTAAATTTTATTCTGCGATTGATGTATTCATTATTTCTCTGAAACGTTCGCCATCAATCTTTTCATTATGGAAAAGTTCGTTAGCAACAACTGTCAGTTTATCCATATTAGCCTTTAAGATATCGATTGCTTTGCTATATTGCTTAGTAATTATTGATTCAATTTCTTCATCAATAGTAGCCGCAATCTTATCAGAATAGTTAGGTGTAGATGAAAAATCCCTACCTAAAAATACTTCGTTATTGCCGTTACCGTAGGTTACGAGACCTAATTTTTCGCTCATACCAAAACGGGTAACCATTTTTCTTGCCAAATCGGTTGCGCGTTCAATATCATTTGAAGCACCTGTGCAGATGTCATCCTGTGTCAGTTGCTCTGCGGCACGACCGCCAAGGAGTGAGCAAATCTGCTCCAGCATCTGATTTCTCGATACATGGCCCTTTTCTTCGGTCGGCAGATACATTGTATATCCTGCCGCCATACCGCGCGGTATAATTGAAATCTGATGCACGGGGTCCTGAGTCGGCAAGAAGAAGGAAACAATAGCGTGACCTGCTTCGTGGTAGGAAGTAATCCACTTATCAGAATCTTTAACAACGTGGGATTTCTTTTCTGTACCCATAACAACCTTAATTGTAGCTTCTTCTATCTGCTCTTGTGTTATAGCCTTAAGTCCCTTACGTGCGGCAAGGAGAGCTGCTTCATTAAGCAGGTTTTCAAGGTCGGCACCCGTAAATCCTGCAGTTGATTTTGCAATAGTTTCAAGGGATACGTCCGGTCCCAACGGTTTACCGCGTGAATGAACCTTTAAAATGTCTTCTCTGCCCTTTACATCGGGATAGTTTACCGTTATCTGTCGGTCAAAACGGCCGGGTCTCAATAACGCCTTATCGAGTATATCGGGACGGTTGGTAGCCGCCATAACGATAACACCTTCATTTGCACCGAAACCATCCATTTCAACAAGCAACTGGTTGAGTGTCTGTTCGCGTTCATCGTGGCCGCCGCCAAGACCTGCACCGCGTTGACGACCTACGGCATCGATTTCATCAATAAATATAATTGCGGGGGACTCTTTCTTTGCTTCTTCAAACAAATCTCTTACACGCGAAGCGCCCACACCTACGAACATTTCAACGAAATCCGAGCCCGAAATACTAAAGAACGGAACACCCGCTTCACCCGCAACTGCACGGGCAAGTAAGGTTTTACCAGTTCCGGGCGGTCCGACAAGCAATACGCCTTTAGGAATTCTCGCGCCAAGGTCATTGAATTTTGTAGGCGCTTTAAGGAAATCCACTATTTCTTCAAGCTCTTGTTTTTCTTCATCGGCACCCGCAACATCGGCAAATGTGGTCTTACGTTTATCATTTGCCCGTTTTGCCTTGGATTTTCCAAAGCCCATTGTTTTATCAGGTCCCATCGCACCGTTCATACGGCGTATAATAAAGAGCCAGAACACAACCATAATTACAACCATAATTATGGTTGGCAATAAATCTATAATCCAGGAAGCTGCGCTACCGCTTTTATAATCCTGCTTAATGGTCATATCAGGGTTACTCTCGCGATTAGCTTCATTTATCTCCATAACCTTATCATTAACATCGTTATAGAAGATAGACGGGTCGGCTACAGTATATCTATAGGTCTTACCATCGGCACGTTTAACATATTTCAGCTCACCGCTATACAGGTTGAGTTCATACTCTGAAATCTGATTGGTTATAACCATATCTACAATTTCATAATACTTAGTTTTACTCGCCGTTTTAGTGCCGAAACCCGCAAAGGCTATCGCGGCAATAAGAATAAGCGGTATACCTATATAAAGCAATACGCTTTTAAGGTTTTTCTTCATTTAGTACATCCTTTCTTAACTATTTACTATATACTTCGGGTTTAAGTACCCCAAGGTAAGGCAAATTTCTATACTTTTCATTATAATCAAGACCGTAGCCTACTACAAATTCATTTGGCACCTGTGCGCCGACATAGTCGGCCTTGATGTCGGCTTTGCGGTTTTCGGGTTTGTCCAGAAAAGCGCATATTTTAACACTGTTTGCATTTTTGCGGAGCAAAACATCAACAATATATTTAAGCGACAGGCCTGTATCAAGTATATCTTCAACAACAAGTATATCGTATCCGTCAGGATTTATATCCAAATCCTTTTTGAACTGTACAACACCTGTGCTTTTTGAACCGTGATATGAAGAAATTGCCATAAAATCAATTTCGGCATCTATTGTTATATTACGCATAATATCCGCCATAAATACCACTGCGCCCTTAAGCACACTGACCAGTAAAAGTTTTTTACCCTTATAGTCGCGTGAAATTTGTTCGCCGAGTCTCTTACAAATATCCTTTATTTCCTGCTCAGATATAAGTACCCTTTCGATATCTTTCTCCATTGACATTTTATTATCCCCAAAACTAATTTAATATTTTTTGCGTATCTATTATAAAAACATTTTCTGTGTTTTTATCCACCTTTACGCGTTCATCAACACCTGCGCCGTACACCCATACCAAACCTTTTTGGTCACTTATAACAGGTATCAACTCGCGTTCACTGCTGGGTGTTTTCATTTCATTAAAAAGTTTTTTTAGCGATTTAGTAATACCGCGTTTGTTAAGTCTTATTTTGTCACCTGGAAGTCGGGTCCTTACCATCAATTCACCGACTATTTTACCACAGTCAATACAATTATTTAATAACAAACTGTTAACTTTTTTTATATTTTCTTTTTTTATTTCGACTTCAAAAGTAAAATCGGGTATATTCTCACCATCAGAAAAGCTCAGAAAGCCATTATTTACGACCGCACTGACACCTGATGGCAGAACCGTAGCGCCGATGGTTCCCAGTGCCGTTTTATAAAGTAAATCTAAATTCACACTATCAAGACTCGCCGTAAAACTATTTTCAAAATACCTTTTAAGCACTCTTTTGGCTATTGCGGGGTGCATTTCTTTTAATTTAGAAACATCAATTCCGGTTTTACTCACCGTGGCAAAAAACTGTTTTTCGGTCTCTTGTTCTAAAAAAGAATTGTCTTCGCGCAAAGCTGCCGACATACGTGTAACTGCACTTTCAAGAGAATTATTTATATCTCGCAAAACAGGTACTACATTATGGCGTATCTTATTACGGGTATACTCATCGGTAAAATTAGTACTGTCATTTACAAATTCTAAATTATTACTACTGCAATAATCTTCAATATCCTGTCTTGTGCAATAAATAAGCGGTCTTATATAACCATCCCGTACGGGCGGTATACCGCAAAGTCCCCGAAGAGCCGTACCACGCGTCATATTAAAAATAACGGTTTCTACTGAGTCACTCGCAGTATGCGCCGTTGCAACGATGCCGTGTTTTTCCTTTTCGAAAAACTCGTATCGCACACGCCTTGCAGCAAGTTCGGTGCTCTCACCGGTGTTTTTGGATATTTCATTTATATCGGCACTCTGTACTGTGAGTTCAACACCCAATTTATTACAGAGATTTCTTACAAACATTTCATCCCTGTACGACTCTTCGCCGCGTAGATTATGGTTAAGATGTAGAGCAAAAACACTAATACCTAACTGCTCTCTCATAGAATAAAGGCAACAAAGCAACGCTACCGAATCGGCGCCGCCCGAAAGCGCAACAGTCACTTCGGTCACGCCCTTTAGCATATCGTAATCTTCTATTGCCTTTAAGACTTTTTCTTTCATTATCTGAACACATCCTGAGAAGCAAAGCGAGTAAACTGACCATCCCAATACAAATCAACCGTAGTTAATTCACCGTGTCGGTTTTTAGCAACGATACACTCTGCCTTGTTCTCATTTCCTTTTTCTTCATCATCGCCTTTTTCGCTATCGTAGTACTTTTCTCTGTAAAGGAACAAAACTATATCTGCATCCTGTTCGATTGAGCCCGATTCACGAAGGTCGGCAAGGGCGGGTCTATGCGATTTGCCCTTTGTTTCGGTACCACGCGACAACTGTGCACAGGCAATTACGGGTATCTTTAAATCTTTTGCCATAATCTTAAGGTTACGTGTGATATCCGATACTTCCTGTACTCTGTTTTCGGTGCGCTTTGCCGATTGCATAAGACCTAAATAGTCGATTATTACAAGGTCGGGTTTCTTGCGCATACGCATTAATTTCGCCTTCATTTCGGGTACTGTGATACCCGATGTTTCGTCAAGATAAATATCTGCTTTCGATAAATCGGCGCCTGCGTTACCCAGTCTTGTCCATTCTTCAGCCGTAAGTTCACCCGTTCTGAGTTTTGTGCTTGTAACCGATGCTTCGTTTGAGAGCAAACGTTGTGCTAACTGGTCGCGTGTCATTTCCAAAGAGAAAAAACAAACTGTCTTTTTAGATTTGAGCGCAACATTTCTTGCGATATTAAGCGCAAAAGAAGTTTTACCCATACCCGGACGGGCGCCCACAATAATAAGGTCTGATTTATTAAGACCTGTGATTACCCTATCCAAGTCTCCGATTCCCGTAGGTATACCGATATAGTCATCCTTGGTTTCGGGGTCGGTAATCTTAGTAAGGCGGTCGTAGGTTTCACCTTCGATAACATCCTTAATATGTGTAAGACCTTCTACTTCTTTACCCTGTCTTATGGCATAGATTTTTTCTTCTGCAGAGTCAAGTAAACGGTCTGCCGTTGTATAGTTTTCACTGGCATCCTTAATGATTCCCTGAGCCGCAAGAATAAGAGCGCGGGTATAATAGCGTTCTCTGACAATAGATGCATATGTAAGAATATTAGCTGCAGACGGCACCATCTGAATAAGGCGGGAAATATATTCCTTGCCACCCGCTTCATCATAAACATTATCATCTTTAAGTTTTTCGAGAAGTGTTACATAGTCTATTGTGCGGCTTAATTCGAACATACTCGAAAGCGCCTTAAATATTTCTTTGTGTTGCGGAATATAAAAATACTCGGGTTTGATGGTACCTGCTACGAGTTCTATACTTTTGGGGTCGATGAGAATAGAACC
>JAZNUZ010000034.1:0-1807 GCA_045592605.1 Acutalibacteraceae bacterium | reverse complement strand
TCGTGGGGCACAAAATAGGCTTGTGCAGAAGAAAATTCGCGTTCTTCAAAGGTAACTGAGCTGAATTTATTTTTGATATCACTTTTTGAATCATATCCGTTAACCTCTACACCGAAAGCCGTAGAAAAGCAAACAATGGATGATATGCCTTTTGCTTCTGCACCTTTTTCGTAGTAATAATAATAGTCACCCACAACAATACTACAGCTATTAGGGCCTTCATCAAGATATACTTCTTCATCCTTGCCATCATCGATGATTGTTTGCGGATTGGTGCCGAGTATATACTTAACTTCGGGAATTTTACCTTGATTCATACACTCTGTAAGATTATATAAATCATTATTTTGTTCCGACGGATTATTAGTACCGCCCTTTTTACAACCAACAAAGCAAAGCATAACAATTATAGCCAGTACAATACACAAAAAGCGTTTCATAACTTTACTCCTTAATTTTTTCCACGATATTTCATAAGTAACTCGTTGCGTTGATTCCACAAATCAGGTGATAAATCCACATAATAGGTGTGCGGTTTTTCAAATCTCTTAACTTCATCCCAAAGATTGCCCACCTGCTCGGCTCTGTATTTGGATATTTCCTTAACACTCGGAGAATTATAGACCTGTTTGCCGTTTTCAAACACCTTGACTTGCAGTTTTTTAGCAATAAAATTCTCAACTGTTTTTCTTTTCCAGGTGTGAACAGGGTCGAAAATTTCATAAGGTTTGGTATCATCAATTTTTTCGTGATTAAGCGTTATAACATCGGCTATTGCCTTACCTGTTTCCCTATCGAAAAGTCTCCACGGGATTTTAATACCGGGCAAGGTGATTTTAGCGGCATTTTCACTAATTTTAATTTTAGGTGTTACAACCCCATCCTTTTCAACCGCCGCCAACTTGTAAACTCCGCCAAACACCGATTCGGAAGATGCAGTTATAAGGCGTTCGCCAACACCAAAACTATCAACCTTTGCGCCTTGCATTATCATATCGCGAATAAGATACTCATCCAACGAGTTAGAAACACATAGTTTACAATCCGGATAACCCGCATCGTCGAGCATCTTACGTACTTTGCCCGTAATATAAGTAATATCACCGCTATCGATTCTTATACCCACAGGGCGTTTCCCGAGCGGCTTTAATACATTATCAAAAACCTTAATTGCATTAGGTATACCCGATTTTAAAACATTAAATGTGTCTACAAGCAAAAGGCAACTGTCGGGATAGCGCTCGGCATAGGTCTTAAATGCAGTATATTCATCATCAAAAAGTTGTACCCAACTGTGCGCCATAGTACCTGATGCCGGGACCGAAAAGTCCATCGCTGATTTAACACACGAAGTGCCTGTACAACCGCCGATTACTGCGGCACGAGCACCATAAACTGCCGCATCGTAACCGTGAGCGCGACGGGCACCGAATTCCATAACAACTCTTCCTTGAGCCGCGGTTGTAATTCTGTTTGCCTTAGTTGCAATAAGTGATTGATGGTTAATGGTTAATAGCACCATTGTTTCAACCATAAAAGCCTGAATTGCAGGGCCTTTTACGGTTAAAATAGGCTCGGCGGGAAAAATTGGTGTGCCTTCTGGGATTGCCCACACATCACACTCAAATTTGAAATTTGCAAGGTAGTCTAAATACTCATCACAAAACAAGTTAAGACCTTTAAGATAATCTATATCTTCCTTTGTGAATTTAAGATTATTAAAATATTCTATAAGTTGTTCGAGACCTGCCATAATAGCGAAACCGCCTTCATCAGGAACGCGGCGGAAAAACATATCAAAATATGT